>JAIXTZ010000057.1 GCA_027483745.1 Lysobacteraceae bacterium | reverse complement strand
TCGTGCTCGCTGTTGTCGAGGGTCGGCTCGGCGCCCTTGGCCAGCTGGCGGGCGCGCTTCGAGGCCAGAACGACCAGCTCGAAGCGGTTGTTCACGACGTCCAGGCAATCTTCAACGGTGATGCGGGCCATGCGGTACTCCGGCGCGGCGGGCCGACGGGCCCGCCTTCAAAGACCGCGCAGGATAGCGGCCGGGCCGCCAGCGGGCAAGGAAAATCCCCGCCCGGGCCTGAACGAGCCGACAGACCCGCCAACAAAATCAGTCACTTGCGGGGATTCAGGGCTCGTAGCCGGCCATCAGCCCGGCGAACAGGCTGGCGTGACGACGCGCCTGGGCCTCACGGCGCAGGCGGTGGGCGATGAAGATCGAACGCAACTCGTTGGCCGCCGTGTCGAAGTGCTCGTTGACGATCCAGTAATCGAACTCGGACGCGTGCGACATCTCCTCCTGCGCGGCGGCGAGACGCTGGGCGATGACCGCCTCGCTGTCCTGCCCGCGGTTGCGCATGCGGGTCTCGAGGGTGTCGGTGGACGGCGGCAGGATGAAGACGCTGACCGCGTCCGGGATCTTCTCCCGGACCTGGCGGGCGCCCTGCCAGTCGATCTCGAGAAGAACGTCCTTGCCCGCGGCCAGCTGCGGCTCGACCGACTGCCGGGCCGTGCCCTTGTAGTCGCCGTGCACCAGCGCGTATTCGAAGAAGTCGCCGGCGGCGATCATCCGCTCGAACTCGGCCTTGTCGACGAAGTGGTAATGGTGGGCGTGGCGCTCGCCGGGGCGGGGCGCGCGTGAGGTGTAGCTGATCGACAGGGCGATGCCGGGTTCGCGGGCGAGGACGGCGTTGACCATGCTCGACTTGCCGGCGCCCGAGGGCGCGGCGACGACGAACAGGGTGCCGCGTTCGATCGACGCGGGGGCGGCGGAATCGCGCGGGGTGCTGGACGAAGTCATGGCGTGCGGTCTCCCGGCCTCACTCGATGTTCTGCACTTGTTCGCGGATCTGCTCGATCAGCACCTTCAGTTCGACCGAGGCCTGGGTCAAGCGCGCGTCGACGGCCTTGGAGCCCAGCGTGTTCGCCTCGCGGTTGAACTCCTGCAGCAGGAAGTCGAGGCGGCGGCCGACGGCCTCGCCCCGCTTCATGGCATGGCGGGCCTCGACGACGTGGGTGGCGAGGCGATCCAGCTCCTCATCGACATCGGCCCGCTGCAGCAGCAGCACGAGCTCTTGCTCGAGCCGGGCCGGATCCACCTCGACCTTCAGTTCGCCGAAGCGGGTCTCGATGCGCTGGCGGATCGCGCTGCGCAGCTCCGGCAGCACGCCGCGCACGGTCGCGATGATGCTTTCGATGGCCTTGAGCCGCTCCTCGATCAGCGCGGCGAGCGCCTTGCCCTCGCGTTCGCGATGGGCGAGGAAGTCGGCCAGCAGCGCGTCGGCCAGCGCGGCGGCCTCGGCGCGCAGGGCGTCCATGTCGGTGCCGGCATCGGCCAGGACGCCGGGGAAGGCGAGCAGGTCGGTGAAGCTGGTTTCCAGCGTGCTGAAGCGCGCGGCGAAGGTGGCGTGCAGCTCGGTGAGCTGCTGCAGGCGCGCCTCGTTCACGCTCAGCGGGCGAAGGGCGTCGCCGCTGCTGCGCAGACGCAGGCCGAGGTCGAGCTTGCCGCGCGAGATCTTGGCCGCGACCTTTTCGCGCAGCATCGGCTCCAGCACGCGCAGTTCGTCGGGCAGGCGCAGGGAGAGTTCGAGGTAGCGATGGTTCACCGCACGCAGCTCGAGGGCGAGCGTGCCGGCGGCGGTGGCGCGTTCGACCGCGGCGAAGGCGGTCATGCTGCGGATCATGCGGGTGGCTCGCGCGGCGGGCGGCAGGGACGCGGATGGTAAACTCCGCGCCCTTTCGCCACCACCGGCCCGTTCCATGACCGTCATCGCCCGCCCCAGTGGCCGCCAACCCGACCAGATGCGCGAGGTCCGCATCGAGCGCCGCTACACCAAACACGCCGAAGGCTCGGTGCTGGTGAGCTTCGGCGACACCAAAGTGCTGTGCACCGCCAGCGTCGAGGAGCGCGTGCCGGGCTTCCTGCGCGGCAAGGGCGAAGGCTGGATCACCGCCGAGTACGGCATGCTGCCGCGCTCGACGAACTCGCGCATGGGCCGCGAGGCCGCGCAGGGCAAGCAGGGCGGCAGAACGCTGGAGATCCAGCGCCTGATCGGCCGCAGCCTTCGCGCCTGCGTGGACCGCAATGCGCTGGGCGAGCGCACCATCACGCTCGACTGCGACGTGCTGCAGGCCGACGGTGGCACGCGCACCGCGGCGATCACCGGCGCCTACGTGGCCCTGGTGGACGCGGTCTCGACGCTGAAGACCTCGCGCAACCCGATCTTCGGCGCCGTGGCGGCAGTCTCGGTGGGCATCTACCGCGGCGAACCGGTGCTCGACCTCGACTACGCCGAGGACAGCGACTGCGACACCGACATGAACGTGGTGATGAACGACGGCGGCGGCTTCATCGAGGTGCAGGGCACCGCCGAGGGGCATGCCTTCCGCCGCAGCGAGATGGACGCGATGCTGGCTTTGGCCGAGAAGGGCATCGCCGAGCTGGTGGCCGCGCAGCGCGCGGCGCTGGCGGGCTGAGCCCCGTCGGGCACCGCCACCACATGAGCGCCCACCGCCACCTCGCCCTCTTCGCCCTCGTGGTCGACGATTACGACACCGCGATCCGCCACTACGTCGACGATCTCGGCTTCACGCTCGTCTGCGACGAGGACCGCGGCAACGGCAAGCGCTGGGTGGAAGTGACGCCCTCACCGGCTTCGCAGTGCCGCGTGCTGCTGGCGAAGGCCGCGACGGAAGCGCAAAAGACCCGCATCGGCGACCAGACCGGCGG
>JAIXTZ010000260.1 GCA_027483745.1 Lysobacteraceae bacterium | reverse complement strand
GTAGGTGTTGCCGGCGTAGAGCTCCATCGCGCGAGGATTCCAAGGTGGAAAGGCCTCGAAGGATGCCACGCCGGCCTCGCAGCGGTGTCGCCATGACGTCGTCGTGACGCCCACGCCGATGCGGCCCTGCACCATGCCGCATCGCCCGCGGAGCGCTACCCTGCGCACCATGGACACCGACACCACGCAGCTCGCCTGCCCGCACTGCCTGTCGATCAACCGCGTGCCCGATGCGCGCCTGGGCGACGACCCGAAATGCGGGCGCTGCGGCCATGGCCTGTTCACCGGCATGCCGCTGGCGCTGACGGCGAAAAACGCCGAGGCCCTGCTGCTGAAATCCGAGCAGCCGGTGATCATCGACGCGTGGGCCGGCTGGTGCGGCCCCTGCCGTAGCTTCGCGCCGGTGTTCGCTGCCGCCTGCCAGCGCCTGGAGCCGCAATTCCGCTTCGTGAAGCTCGACACCGAAGCCGAGCCCCAGTTGGCCTCGCAGTTCCGCATCCAGAGCCTGCCGACACTGATCGCCTGGCAGGGCAGCCGCGACGGCGGGCATGAGGTCGCCCGAACCAGCGGCGCGCTACCGCTGCCCGCGTTCATGCAGTGGATTGCGACTAGCTACGGACTCGCCTGACGCCCATGCCCGAGCAACCCACGTCGTCCCACGGGCGTCGCGACCGCCGCGCCACGGCCATCGCCCTGCTGGCCGTGACGCTGAAGGGCGTGGCCTTGGCCGCGCTGGCATGGTGGATGCTGCACTGAGTCAGAGCCGCCACTCGAGCCCGACGTACACCGAGCGACCGTCGCCCGGCAGGTAGTACGCCCCGTCGCGCGGCGGGCGCGCCGCGGTCGGATTCGCCGGGTTGAACGGCGCCCGGGTGTCGGCGACCACGCCGGTGGTGGCGACATAGGCGCGGTCGCCGAGGTTGCGGCCATCGACGAACCACGACAGCCCTTCGCCGAGGTCGCCGGAGACCTTCAGGCCCCAGATCGCGTAGCCCGGCGCGGTGAAGGTGTTGGCGTGGTCGAGGAAGTAGTCGTTCGGCACCCACTCGACGTTCGGCGTGACGCGGATCGCGTCCGACGGCGCCCAGGCGAGCTCGGCGCGCAGCCACTCGCGCGGCAGGCCGGCGAGGTCGTTGTCACCGAAAGCGGCGTCGCCGTCGAAGCGGAAGTCGTTCACCAGCGCGTTCAAGCCGGCCTGCCACTGCGGCGCGAAGGCCCAGCGGGCGGAGAATTCGAGGCCCTGATGGATCGTGCGGTCGGCATTGCGCGTGCCCAGCGGATTGCCGTTGCCGTCGGTGAGCGCCAGCAGTTCGTTCTCCACGTTCGCGCGGTAGACGACCGCGTCGAGGTCGAGGCCGTCCCGCGAATAGCGCAGGCCCACTTCGCCGCTGTCGGCGCGCTGCAGGTCAACAAGAGTGACGTTTGGGCCACCGGCCAGCTCACCGAAGCTCGGGGGCTCGGCGCTGCGGCTCAGGTTGGCGAACCACTGCACGCCCTCGGCGGCCTCGAAGCGCAGACCGAGCTTGGGGCTGAAGGCATCGTAGCGACGGTCGAAGCTGGCGTTGAACGGCACCGGCAGGCGGTCTTCGAAGCGACGCTTGGCCGACAGCGCCTGCGCGCCCACCACGGCCACCCAGCGCTCGCCCAGCCAGTGCTGGTTCTCGAAGAACACCGTCGTGCTCGTCGCGAGCTGGTCGTTCTGGTCGGTGCGGGCGCCGCGATGGTCGTCCGGATTGGCGCGGCCGCGGTTCACCCAACGGTCGTCACGAGTGTCGCCACGCACATGGCCGACGCCGGCCACGAACACGTTGCGGCGGCCATTGATCTCGCCCTCCTCGCGGATGCGCACGTCGAGGCCGCGGTCGAGGCTGTCCTGCTGCAGCACCTGGAAGATCGGGTGGTCGAGGAACTTGTCGCTGGCGAAGGCCGAGACCAGCAGCTCGCGGCCGGCCTCCGGGCGATAGGCCACGCGCAGCGACGCACGGGTGAGCTCGAAATCGCGGCGCTGGTCGAGCAGCACGTTGCCGGCGGCGGCCTGCTCCGGATTGGCGAGGAACTGCGCGCGGGTCAGCGAGCCCGGCAGGGCCGAGCGGGTGTCGACGTGCGTCAGGTACAGGCGGGCGTCGAGTGCGTCGCTGAAGCGGTAGCCCCAGTTCGCGCCAAGGCGGTGGTTCTCCTGGCGCGCGTTGGCGCGATAGCCATCCTGCGCGAAACCGCCCAGCGAGACGACCGCGTCGTGCGCGCCCGATTGGCCACCCCACTGCGCCTGCCAACGGCCATAGCCGAAGCTGCCGGCCTCGGCGCGCAGGCGCGTGCCGTCGATGTCATGGCCGGTCGGCGAGACGTAGTTGATCGCGCCGCCCAGCGAGGCCGCGCCGTACTCCAGCGCGTTGGGACCGCGCCACACTTCGATGTAGCGGGCCGACAGCGCGTCGATCGACTGCATGTCGAAGCCGCCGTCGGCGAGGTTGATCGGGATGCCGTCCTGCAGCACCACCAGGCCGCGGCCGTGGAAGGTGCGCTGCACGCCGGACCCGCGGATCGCGATGCGTGCTTCCTCCGAACCGAAGCGCGGCTGCACGAACACGCCGGCGGCAAAACCCAGTGCGTCGGACAAGGTGCTGACGCGGCCGTTCCGCAGGGCCTCGGCATCCACCAGCGTGGTGGCGCCGGCGCGCTCGGCGAGGCGCTTCTTGGCACCCTCCATCGACAGCGGTGCCAGCGGCGTCAGGTTCTGGCCTTCGACCTCGACGGTATCGAGCACCTCGGGATCCTTGGGCGTCTCGGCGGCCGCGGCCGGCAGCGCGACGAGGGCCGCGGCAAGGGCAAACGCGAGGGGATGGCGACGGAGCACGGGCATGGCGGAGCCTCTCAAGGGGAAACGGAAGACGGGACGGCG
>JAIXTZ010000281.1 GCA_027483745.1 Lysobacteraceae bacterium | reverse complement strand
ATGACGGCGACGCAGCTGTTGGTGGTGCCGAGGTCGATGCCGATGATCTTGCCCATGGGAGTCTCCTGTTCTTCGATTCGTCCGGCGCGCGGCGCCGATTCAGTGATGTCTGCAAGATGGGTTCGCGGGACGATGATTCAAGCCGTCGTCACGCGGGACGTGGGCCCGTGGCGCGTCCTGTTCAACAAGCCGTCAGGCGTCGGCAACAACGACCACGAGGGCCGGGCGCAACAGGCGCTCGTTCAGCACATAGCCCTTCTGGAACACGTCGAGCACCGTGCCGGGCGCGGCATCCGGGCTCGGCAGCTGCGTCACGGCCTGGTGGAATTCCGGATTGAAGACCTCGCCCCGGGGGTCGAGCTCGACCAGTCCGTTGTCCTTGGCCGTCTTGAGCAACTGGCGCAACGTCAGTTCGAGGCCTTCCTTCAGCGGATGCGCTTCCGCGCCGGCGGCCTTGAGGCCGGCGTGCAGGCTGTCGAAGACCGGCAGCAGCTCGCCCAGCAGGCGCTCGTTGGCGAACTTGCGGGCACTTTCCACCTCGCGCGCCATGCGACGGCGCTGGTTCTCCAGTTCGGCGCGCTCGCGCAGCGTCTGATCACGCAGCTCCGCCAGCGCCACGCGCAGCTCGGCGTTCTCGATCTCCAGCGGGGACTCGGTGGAGAGGTGTTCGCCCGGCGCAGCGCCTTCCGGGGCCTCGGCCGGATCGGCCGGCTCGTGCTCGTGGTTCATGGGTTTTCCAAGGCCGCCGATGGCGGCAGTTCGGTGACGATCGAGACGTTTATGGGGCCGCGGTGGACGGTTTCAAGGCCTGTCCGACCAGCTGGGCCGTGGCCTGGACCATCGGAATCACCTGCTCGTAGGCCATCCGCGTCGGGCCGATGACCCCCAGCACGCCCAAGACCCGGCCGTTCACGGCGTAGGGGGCTGTCACGACGGTGCAGCCGCCGAAGGGCGCCAAGCCGGTTTCCTCGCCGATGAAGATGCGCACGCCCTGCGCCCGGGCGCAGCGCTCCAGCAGGCCGAGGATCTCGCGCTTCTGGGCGAAGGCATCGAAGAGGCCCCGCAGGCGCTCGACGTCGGCCAGGTCGGGGCTGCCCATCAGGCGGGTCTGCCCGGCGACCAGCACGTCATCGCCGCCCTCGGGCAGCACCTGTTCGGAGAGCTCCACCGCCGCGGCGAGGGTGCGCTCCAGCTCGGACTTGGCGTCCTGCAGCTCGCGAAGCAGGGCGGCGCGGATGTCGGCCCAGCCCCGGCCGGCGTAGTGCCGGTTGAGGTAGTTCGAGGTCTGCTCCAGCTCGTCCGGGGTGTAGGGCCGGCGGGTCTGGATGATGCGGTTCTGCACCTCGTGGTCCATGAAGACGATCACCACCAGCACCCGCTGGGCGTCGATCGGCACGAACTCGATATGGCGGAAAGCGAAGGCCGCGCGCTGCGGCACGGTGATCACGCCGACCGAATGGCTCATCGAGGACAGCAGCTCGGTGGCCCCGGCCAGCAGGCCTTGCGTGCCCTGCCCCTGCGGCAGCTGCTGCGCCAACTGGCGCACCAGCCCCTCATCCGGCTGGGGCAGCTCGATCAGGCTGTCGACGAACACCCGGTAGCCGTGGGAGGTCGGGATGCGGCCCGCGCTGGTGTGCGGCGCGGCCACCAGCCCCAGCTCTTCGAGGTCGGCCATGATGTTGCGGATGGTGGCCGCGCTGACGTCGAGGCCCGACTGTTTTGCCAGGGTGCGCGACCCCACCGGCTCGCCATGGGCGATGTACTGGTGCACCAGCGAACGCAGGAGCTGGCGGGCACGGGGGTCGAGGCGATGCGAGGACGGCGACATGTCGCATAGATAAGTCCGTGAATCCCCGATGGCAAGCGTTGGCGCTGCCATGGCCGGATGCTAGCGTTCGCCCTCGCCGGCTCGGAGCCTCCCCCTGCCCGCCCCTTTCTCCGTCGTGACGCCATGCTCAAGCTGCTCTCCCTCCGTGATTTCGCCGTCGTCCGCGCCGCCGAGCTGCACTTCGGCCCCGGGATGACCGTGATCTCCGGCGAAACCGGCGCCGGCAAATCCCTTTTGGTCGACGCCCTGCTGTGGCTGTCGGGCGCACGGGCCGACGCCGGTATGGTGCGTACCGGGGCGGCGCGCGCAGAGCTGTCCGCCGAATTCACGCTGGACGACGCCCCCGACGCCGCGGTCTGGCTGGCGGAAAACGAACTGGACGACGAGGGCGCCTGCCAGCTCCGCCGCGTCGTGAAGGCCGACGGCGGCTCCAAGGCCTGGATCAACGGACGCACGGTCAGCATCAGCCAGCTGGCCGCACTGGGGGCCCGGCTGGTCGAAATCCATGGCCAGCACGAACACCAAGCCCTGCTGGATCGCGGCCGACAGTTGGGCCTCCTCGATGCGTTCGGGCGCCTCCAGCCCCTGCTCGCCCCCGTCCAGAAGGCCGCCGCCGAGTGGCAGGCCGCCGACCGCGAGCTCGCCCAGTTGCAGGAGCGCGGCGACGTTGGCGATCGCATCGACTACCTCGATCACCAGCTTGAGGAACTCGACCGCGAAGCCTTGGGGCCGGCCGCCATCGACGCCCTGCTCGCCCAGCACCGCCGTGCCGCAAACGCAGGCGCCTTGGTGCAGGCCTGCGACCGCGCCGGCCTGCTGATCGGCGATGACGACGGCGCCGCGGCCGGTGTCGGGCAAGCGCTCGCCGCGCTGTCGAAATGGGTGGCAGACGAGCCGCGCATCGCCGAGGCCGCGGCCTTGGCGGAATCCGCGCGGCTGCAACTTCAGGAAGCCGCCGGTTTGCTCGAGGCCGCCCGCGACGGGCTGGACCTCGACCCGGAAGCCCTGCAGCGCGGGGACCAGCAGCTGTCCCGCCTGCACGACCTCGCACGCAAGCACCGCGTGGCGCTGCACGACCTCGAAGCCCGGCGCGACGCCCTCCGCGCGGAGCTGGATGCCCTGCGCGGCTCGGAGGGGCGCGTAAGCCGCCTGCAGGCCGAACGCGAGGCCGCCGCCGCGCGATGGCACGAGGCGGCCGCGACGCTCACGGCCGCTCGCCGCGCGCAGGCCAACGCCCTCGGTTCGGCGATCACGGGCCTGATGCAGGAGCTCGGCATGGGCGGCGGGGTTTTCGAGGTCGCCTTCGAAACGCAGGCGGAGCCGCGCCCGAACGCCTCGGGGGCGGAGCGCATCGAATTGCTCGTCAGTGCCAACCCCGGCCAGTCCCTTCGTCCGCTGCGGAAAGTCGCCTCGGGCGGCGAACTGGCGCGCATCGCGCTGGCCATCGAGGTCGCGACGCTCGGCCTCGACGACACGCCCACGATGGTTTTCGACGAGGTGGACACCGGCATCGGCGGCGCCGTCGCCGAGATCGTCGGCCAGAAGCTGCGCCAGCTCGGCAGCGGCCGGCAGGTGCTTTGCGTCACCCATCTGCCACAGGTCGCCGCGCAGGGCCACGCGCACTATCGCGTCGCGAAGTCGGTGAGTGGCGAGGAGACCTTCAGCCAGCCGGAGAAGCTGGAAGAACCTGCACGGGTGGAGGAGATCGCCCGGATGCTGGGCGGCGTCGACATCACGGCTGCCGTTCGCACCAGCGCCAAACAGATGCTGGAAAAAGCGAGGAAGGGCTAGGCGCTCGGCGCGGAGCTCCGTCGGGAGGCCTGACAGAGGCCGGACGCGCGACCTACTTGCGCTTCTTGCGCACGTACAGCACGAGAGCGTGTTCCTCGATCTCGTAGCCATGCTTGGCGGCGATGGCGTGCTGCAGGGCCTCGATCTCGTCGCTGTGGAACTCGATCACCTTGCCCGTATCGAGGTCGACCATGTGGTCGTGGTGCTCGCCCTGGTTGAGCTCGTAGACGGCCTGGCCGCCCTCGAAGTTGTGCTTCAGCACGAGGCCGGCGGCCTCGAACTGGGTTAGCACGCGGTAGACCGTGGCGAGGCCGATATCGTCGCCCTTGTCGAGCAGCACGCGATAGATGTCCTCGGCGGTCATGTGCTTCGCCGACGGCTGCTTCTCGAGGATGTCGAGAATGCGCATGCGGGGAATCGTGACCTTGAGGCCGACTTTTCGCAGGTCTTTGGATTCCATCGGCATCCTCGCGGGCTCCTGAACAGCGCCACCGGGGCTGCGGCGCATGACGGAACGGAGTGTATCATCGCGGGGTTTCCGACCCGCCGAGTCCCCATGCGCCGCATCCTCATCGCCCTGGCCGTCGCTGCCCCCCTCCTGCTGTCGGGCTGCCTGTACCGCCAGCCGATCTTCCAGGGCAACCTTCTGGAGCAGAAGAACGTGGAGCAGCTGGCGACGGGCATGAGCAAGCGCCAGGTCTTCGCCCTTCTGGGCTCGCCCTCGGTCGCCGACCCGTTCCGCCAGAACCGCTGGGACTACGTCTCGTCCGAACAGCGCGGCCATGGTGATGCCGTCGTCAAGATCTTCACCGTGCACTTCGAAGGCGACAGCGTGACGAAGTGGGAAGGCGAGTACTTCCCGGAAGCCGACAGCGCGATGGCCAAGGAACAAGTCGAGCGTTTCGGCCCGAACCTCGCCCGCGACAAGGACAAGGACCGCCGCGGCCGCTGAGCCGCTTTCAGCCCGGCCGGCCCGCCCCGGCGCGGGCACGGCGCGCCAGCTTCGGGTCGGTCGGCAGCGCGCGGAGCAGTTCGAGCCGGTCGCCGTCGCGTAGCAGTGCGTCACCGCCCACGTCCCGACCTAACACCGCCATGGCCGCCGGCGCGTAGGCCGCCTCGGGCCAGTCCGGCACCCGCTGCCTGAGGCCGGCCAGCACGTCGCCCGCCGTCAGGCCAGCCGTCGCCGGCAGCCGCAGGCGCCACGCCCGACCGGCTTCCGCGTAGATCACCTCGACGCCCTCGCCGGTGACCGACATCGGTCAGGCCTTCCCACGATCCGCCGTGTTGGCGATGCGGCAGAAATCGTCGACCAGCCGATCGGCCAGCCCCTGAAAGCCCAGCGCCAGCGCGTTGCCGACCAGCGCGCCGGCCACGTCGAAGTCGAGGTTCAAGCTCACCTTGCAGGCCTCCTCGTCGAGCGCGTGGAAGACCCAGTGGCCCTCGAGCTTGCGGAATGGCCCATCCACGAGCTGCAGATCGAGCCGCGTTGGTTCCACCCAGCGATTGCGCGTGGTGAAGTTCGTCCTCAAGCCAGCCACCTTAAGGTCGAGCCTCGCGACCATCGTGTCCTCGCCGCGCTCGAGCACGCTCGCCTGCTCGCACCAGCCGAACCAGCGCGGGTAGTCCTCCACCTCGTTGACGAGTTGGAACATCCGGCTGGCGGAATGCATGACGAGGGCGTGGCGTTGGATTCGGGTCATCGGCGGGACGCTGGGGTCGGACGGCGCGGGCCCGTGCGACAATGCGGGTATGGCAGGCAAGAAGAAAGAAAAGGATACCGAATCCGGCGGCGGCACCATCGCGCTGAACAAGCGCGCGCGCCACGAGTACGCGCTCGGCGAGCGCTACGAGGCCGGGCTTTCGCTGCAGGGCTGGGAGCTGAAGTCGATCCGCGCCGGGCGCGCCAACATCGGCGATGCCTACGCGGTCATCCGCGGTGGCGAGCTGTTCCTGTTCGGTTCGCAGATCACGCCCTTGATCCAGGCCAGCACGCACGTCGTGGCCGACGACCGCCGCACGCGCAAACTGCTGCTGCACAAGCACGAGATCGACAAGCT
>JAIXTZ010000289.1 GCA_027483745.1 Lysobacteraceae bacterium | reverse complement strand
CTCAACGACCTCGTGCCGCCGGGCCTCGAGGGCGCCCGCGCCGACCTCGAGAAGAATTTCCGCGCCGCCCTGCAGGCCGGCCTCGGCAAGCTCGACCTCGTCACCCGCGAGGAGGTCGAGGTTCAGCAGGCCGTGCTCCGCCGCACCCGCGAGAAGCTCGAAGCGCTGGAACGCCAGCTCGAAGCCCTGGACGCCGCCACGCGTCCCGCGTCACCCGACACCCGCAACTGAGTCGCCGCCATGGCGTTGGCGCTGGTGCACACCCGTGCACGCTGCGGCGTGCGCGCGCCCGAAGTACGCGTGGAAGTCTTCATGGCAGGCGGCCTGCCGCAGGTGAGCATCGCGGGGCTCGCCGGCACGGTGGCCCGCGAATCGCGCGAGCGCATCCGCGCCGCCCTGCAGGCCAGCCAGTTCGAGCTGCCGAGCAAGCGCGTCACGATCAACGTGGCGCCCGCGGAGCTGCCGAAGGACGGCGCGCGCTTCGACCTGCCGATGGCGGTCGGCCTGCTGGCCGCCGCCGGGCAGATCCCGTTGGAGGCGCTGCGCGAGGTCGAACTGCTCGGGGAGCTGTCGCTGTCGGGCGCCCTGCGCGGCATCAGCGGTGCGCTGCCGGCCGCCATCGCCGCCGGTGAGGCGGGGCGCATGCTGATCGTGCCCGAGGAGAACGCCACCGACGCCGCCTATGCCGGAAAGGCGACGGTCATTGGCGCGCGCACGCTGGCCCAGGTGGTCGCACACCTTCGCGGCGAGCGTGTCCTGCCCCGCGTGCCAGCGCCGGACCATGCCGCGGCCGCCACGACACGCGACGCCGAAGGCGCCGACCTCGCCGACGTGGTCGGCCAGGCCCTCGGCAAGCGCGCCCTTGAGGTCGCTGCCGCCGGAATGCACGGCCTGCGGGTCATCGGCCCACCGGGATGCGGCAAAACCCTGCTCGCGCGCTGCCTGCCCGGGCTGATGCCGCCGCTCGCTGCCGCCGAGGCGCTTGAGGTGGCCGTCATCCGCAGCCTCGCTGCACCGCTGCGCGAGGCCGGAGGTTGGCCCACGGCACGACCGTTCCGCGCCCCCGTGCACGGCGCCAGCGCGGTCGCGCTGGTGGGCGGAGGCGGCATTCCCCGCCCCGGCGAGCTCTCGCTGGCGCACCACGGCGTGCTGTTCCTCGACGAGCTCCCCGAGTGGAGCCGCAACACCCTCGAGGCCCTGCGCGAACCGCTGGAATCGGGCGACGTGCACATCGCGCGCGCGGCGATGCAGGCGGTGTTTCCCGCGCGCCCGCTGCTCGTCACCGCGATGAACCCCTGCCCCTGCGGCTGGGCCGGCGACCCTTCCGGTCGCTGCGATTGTCCGGCCGACGCTATCGCGCGCTACCAGTCGCGGGTGAGCGGCCCGTTGCTCGACCGCATCGACCTGCACGTGGCACTGGCCCGCGTGCCCGCTTCGGCCTTGATGGCGGCGAGCGGTCCCGGCCGTCCGAACGATGCCGAGGCCTCGCGCGCGAACGAGTCGAGCGCCACCGTCCGCGCCCGCGTGCTGCGGGCCCGCGAGCGCCAACAGGCCCGGCAAGGCAAGCCGAATGCGCATCTGGCCCCGGGCGAGCTCGAGGCCGTCATCGCCGCCACGCCAGCGGCGCGCGCCTTGCTCGAACGCGCGGCCGATCGCCTCGCCCTCTCGGCACGCGCGGTGCATCGCACGCTGCGCGTGGCGCGCACGCTCGCCGATCTGGCCAGCGAGGACACCGTCGACACGCCGCAGATGGCCGAGGCGATCGGCTTCCGAACGATGAGCATCGACTCGTGTCCGTCGTTGCAGGCTACGCTGCAAGCCTCGACGCAAGCGGAGCACCCGGCCCGGCATGGAGTGGTTGGCACGCACTGACACGTGGTTGCTGGGCGGCGCCCTCGTCGCCCTGCTGGGCATTGGCTCCAGCCTCGTGGCTCGTCGCTTCGGCGCGCCGCTGCTGCTCGTGTTCCTCGCGCTCGGCGTCGCGCTCGGCCCGGAGGGCGCCGGCTTCACCATGGCGCCAGGCATCGTCTATGCGATCGGCGCCCTGGCGCTGGCCATCATCCTGTTCGACGGCGGCCTGCAGACGCGGCTCGCGCCGCTGCGTCCGGCCATCGCGCCGGCGATTTGGCTGGCGACGATCGGCGTGGCCATCACCGCCGTGCTCACGGCGCTTGCGGCGATGTGGCTGCTCGGGATCGGCTGGGTGGAGGGCCTGCTGCTGGGCGCCGTGCTGGCCTCGACCGACGCGGCCGCGGTGTTCTTCCTCCTGCGCGGTGCCGGCATCGCCTTGCCGAAGCGCGTCAACGGGGTGCTGGAAATCGAGTCCGGCAGCAACGATCCCGTCGCCGTGTTCCTGACCGTGCTGCTCTGCACGTGGCTCTCGATCGGCGACATCGGCGGCGCCGCGGGCCTGGCAGGCAAATTGGCGCTGCAGCTTGGCTTAGGGGTAGGCATCGGGGTGCTCGGTGGCCGCCTGATCGCGCTCGGCCTCAACCGCCTCGCGCTTCCGGAAGGGCTGCACCCGCTGTTCGCCCTGGCCAGCGCCGTTGGCGTCTTCGCGGTGACCAACACCCTGCACGGCAGCGGCTTCCTCGCCGTCTATGTGGCCGGCCTCGTGCTCGGGCAGAAGCCGGTGCGGGCGATCGCCAACGTCACCACCGTGCTCAACGCATCCACCTGGCTGGCGCAGGGCGGCATGTTCCTGCTGCTCGGCATGCTGGTCGTGCCCTCCACCCTGCTCGATGTGCTTGGCCCGGCGCTGGCCCTGGCCGCGGTGCTGATGCTGGTGGCGCGCCCCATCGCCGTGGCCGCCTGCCTGGCGCCCTTCGGCTTCCACAAGCGCGAGATCGGCTTCGTCGGCTGGGTCGGGCTGCGCGGCGCGGTGGGCATCTTCCTCGCGTCGCTGCCTTTGCTCACCGACCTGCCGAACGCGGCCCTCTACTTCAACGTCGCCTTCGTCGTCGTGGTGACGTCGCTGCTGGTGCAGGGCTGGACCCTGAAGCCGGCGGCGAAGCTCTTCCGCGTGGCGCTGCCGCGCCGCGACACGGCCACGCGCCGCATCGAACTCGACCTGCCGGGCCAGCTGGAGTTCGAACTGGTGGGCTATCGCGTCGGGCCGACCAGCGCCGTGCTGACCAAGAACGCCGAGCTGCCCGGCTGGGCGCGCCCGGCGATGGTGGTGCGCGAGGGGCGCATCCTGTTGCCGACCGAGGCCGGTCCGGCGCAAGCCGACGACACCGCCTATTTCCTCGCGCCGCCCGGTGAGGTTTATCGGCTCGACTGGCTGTTCGCCGAGGGCCACGAGGCGCGCGAGGCCGAACACGAAACGTTCGGGGCCTTCAGCCTGGCGGGCGACGTGCCGCTCGGCGAACTGGCCGGCTTCTACGGGCTGCCGATCCCGCCGCGCTACGCGGCCCACACCGCCAGCGAGATGTTCGCGACGCGCTTCGAGGGCGAAGTGCACATCGGCGATCGCATCGCCCTCGGCGGTGCCACCCTGGTCGCGCGACGCATCCGCGACGGCCGCGCGACCGAGATCGGCATCGTCTTCCACACCGACTCGCTAGGGCGCTTGCAGCGCTGGGCGTCGGGATGGCGTGATCGCCTGAAGCGCGCGTTCTGAGGCGTCCAGACCAGGCCGGCGGCCTCACACCCGCCCCCGGCCTCGCGCACTTGCAGGCCTTCGCGCTTCACGTTACACAGTAACGAATGACCGTCGCACCGCCGCGGTCTTCGTCCGAATGTTCCGTTGGGGAGTCAACCATGCGTCGCTTGCAGCAAAAGTGGTGTTCGATCGCGGTGTCTTCGGCCCTCGTGGCCATGGTGGGGGCCGCGCAAGCGACCACGTTGAAGAGCGTTCCGGTGGCGAAGTCGGCCTCGCCGGCGCTGCAGGCCTTCGAGACGACCGGCCGGATGCCGTACATCGTCGGGTTCCGCGATGCGCCCGCGGTCACCTACCAAGCGCAGCTCGAGGAGGCACCGACGCCGCCGCTGCTCGGCAAGATGGGCGGAGACGTCGAGACCGCGGT
The DNA here is from genome assembly GCA_027483745.1 of Lysobacteraceae bacterium. The sequence goes on along the minus strand of JAIXTZ010000289.1, from coordinate 3,549 downwards.
CGAGGCCTACGCGACCCAGCTCGAAGGGCGGCAGCGCGCCAGCGAAGCACGCCTCAAGTCCCGCGTGGGCCGCAACTTCAGCGTGCAGCACCGCATGCAGCACGCCTTCAACGGCATCGTCGCCGAGCTCACTCCGGCCGAAGCCGCCGCGCTGGCCAACGACCCGTCCGTCACCCTCGTCGAGCCCTACACCGAGTACGCGCTGGACGACGAAGTCGCTCCGGCGGTGATCGGCGCGAACACGGTCTGGGAGGACGGCACGGGCTTCCACCGCGCGGCCTTCATCAGCCGCGGCCGCACCGAGGTGTCGGTCTACAACCGCCGCGCCAAGGGCGAGGGGGTGATCGTTGGCATCATCGATTCCGGCATCAATTTCGCCAGCCCGTCCTTTGCCGGCGTCGAACCGGCCACCGGCCACGAATTCAAGAACCCGCTGGGTGAAGGCAATTACCTCGGCACCTGCGCCACCGGTGGCGTCGATGCCGGCCGCTGCAACGACAAGCTGATCGGCGGCTACGACTTCGTCTGCGGCCCGCCGGCCAACTTCTGCGGCACGGCGAACATCGCGGAGGAGCCGGGCTTCGGGGACACGAACAGTCACGGTTCGCACACGGCCGGAACCACGGCCGGCAACACCCGCACCGCCACGTTCCGCGGCAACACCATCACGCTCTCGGGCGTCGCGCCGCGCGCCAACGTCATCGCCTACGACGCCTGCTACACCAACACCGCGACCGGCCAGGGCCTGTGCCCGAACGTCTCCACGCTCGCGTCGATCAACCAGGCCATCGCCGACGGCGTCGACGTCATCAACTACTCGATCGGCGGCGGCGCACAGCCGTGGTCCGAAGCCATCTCGCAGGCCTTCCTGGCCGCCACCGATGCCGGCATCTTCGTGTCGGCCTCCGCAGGCAACAGCGGCCCGAACCCATCCACCAACGGGCACAACCAGCCGTGGGTCATGACCGTCGCCGCGGCGCAGTCCGGCCGTTCGGGCTATGAGTTCACGCTCAGCACTTCCGGCGCGGGCGTGCCGGCCAACCTGTCGTCGATCCTCCTGAACTCGGGCACGGGCGGCGTCGAACTGACGGGGCCGATCCCCAGCAGCGTCCTGCGCTCCGGCCCGGGCTTCACCGGCGCGGCCGACGGCTGCACCGCCAGCGGTGCGTTCCCGGCCGGCTTCTTCAGCAACCGCATCGCTCTCGTGCGTCGCGGCACCTGCGCTTTCACCGAGAAGGTGGCGAACGCGACGGCCGCCGGCGCTCGCGCGGTGATCATCGTCAACAACGCCGCGGGCGGCATCGCCCCGTCGGTGCCGGGCGCCACCGTGCCCGTGTTCGGCATGGCCCAGGACAGCGGCGTGGCCCTGCAGGCGCTGACCGTGTCGAACCCGGCGCTGGCCGCGACCGTGCCCTTCCCGGCCACTCGCATCGACAACGCGGCGGACCAGCTCGCCGCATTCAGCTCGCGCGGCCCCGCCGCGTTCTCGGTGCTGAAGCCCGACATCACCGGCCACGGCGTCAACATCCTCGAGCCCGTGGCCTGCGCGAATGCCGCCCAGTGGACCACCCCGGCCTGTGCAGAGACGATCGGCTTCCTCAGCGGCACGTCGATGTCCTCGCCGCAGGTCGCCGGCAGCGGCGCGCTGCTGCGCCAGCTGTTCCCGACCTGGACGCCGGCGGAGATCAAGTCGGCCCTGATGATGACCGCCACCCAGGGCGTGCGGACCGAAACCGGCGCGCTGGCCACGCCCTTCCAGGCCGGTGCCGGCCGCGTGCAGGTCGACGCCGCGGCCAAGGCCGGCCTGGTGCTCGACGAGCAGCGCGCCGACTACAACGCCGCCAACCCGGCCCTCGGCGGCGACGTCTCGCAGCTCAACCTCGCCAGCCTGGCGAATCGCGGCTGCAGCCCCACGTCGTGCACTTTCACGCGCACGTTCCGCAGCACCCGCGGCACGTTCCAGACCTTCAGCCTGTCGCTGTCCGGCGTCACCGGCACCATCAGCACGCCGGTGTTCACCATCGCGCCGTTCGAGACCCAGACGGTCACGATCACCGTGAACACGGCGGGCCAGCCGGCCGATGGCACCTACCGTTTCGGCACGCTGACGCTGACCTCCACCGGCAGCGACGGCAACACGCGCTCGCCGGCGCTGCGCTTGCCGATCGCCGTCGCCGTCCGGGCACCGGAGCTCGGCCTGAGCACCGAGACGATCGCCCTCAGCATGCCGTCCAACACCACGCGCACGAGCAGCTTCAGCCTGTGGAGCAACAGCAACCCGGTCGATTTCTCGACGCGAACGACGGGTACGGGGACGGGCGCGATCATTGCGCAGAACAGCGCGGGCGCGCAGAGCGGCTATGCGACCGGCCGGTACAGCGACCTGGGGATCGGCCAGTTTGCCGCCGATGACTTCGTGGTGACCCAGCCCACCGCGATCACCGGCATCGTCAATGAAGGCTTCGTGCTTGGTACGGGCACCATTCCGGCCACGACGGTGATCGGCTGGTCGATCTTCGCCGATGCCGGTGGCGTGCCGGCGGGCGATCCGGAGACCTCGCCGAATGCGGCCGTGTGGCGCTACTCGGCCGCGGCCAACTCGGCGGGCATCAGCACCGCCGGTGGCGTGCTGCGCCTGAACCTCGCGGCCGCGGGCCAGAGCGTGACGCTGCAGCCGGGCCGCTACTGGCTGGTGCCGCAGGTGGACGCGGTGTTCGCCAACCGCTTTGCGTGGTACTTCTCGACGCAGAGCAATGGCACCGCGCCGCGCACCATCATCCCGAGCAACCCGGCGCCGACGAACGTGTGGGGGACTCCGGCCGGCGCACCAGCGGGCCTCGCCTACACGCTCAACGGCACGGTCAGCTGCGGTGCGCCATGGATCTCCGCCGTCACGCCGACCTCCGGCCGCGCGGTGGCGGGCTCGCCGGCGACGGTGAGCTTCAGCGTCAACACCGCGGGCCTCGCACCGGGCAACTACTCGGGCTTCGTCTGCCTCGGCAGCAACGACCCGGCCCGTGCCTCGGCCACCGTCCGCGTGAACCTGACCGTGACGCCGTAAGGGCCGCGGGATCAGGCAAAAAGAACGGGCCCTTCGGGGCCCGTTCCTTTTTTGCACTGGTGGATCGGAACCCGGCCCCGCTCCCCGCGGGGCCGCACGCCGCGGCTCAGGCCGCGACGGTCTCCTTCTCGCCGTGGAACTGCTCTTCCTCGGTGCTGCCGCGCATCGCCGTGGTCGAGCTCTGGCCGGCCTGGATCGTCTGCGTCACCGCGTCGAAGTAGCCGGTGCCGACTTCGCGCTGGTGCTTCACCGCGGTGAAGCCGCGCTCGGCGGCGGCGAACTCGCGCTCCTGCAGCTCGACGAAGGCGCTCATCTGGCGGCGGGCGTAGCCGTGGGCCAGGTCGAACATGCCGTAGTTGAGCGAGTGGAAGCCCGCCAGGGTGATGAACTGGAACTTGTAGCCCATGGCCGCGAGTTCCTTCTGGAAGCGCGCGATGGTGGCGTCGTCGAGGTTCTTCTTCCAGTTGAAGGACGGCGAGCAGTTGTAG
>JAIXTZ010000351.1 GCA_027483745.1 Lysobacteraceae bacterium | reverse complement strand
CCGAGAACGAACGGTGAGCTAAGCATGTAGTGCCGGGCATGGAGTGCTCTCGGACGCGGGTTCAACTCCCGCCACCTCCACCATCTCCACCACGCGACCCGCCGAAAGGCGGGTTTCGTTTTTCAGGCCGCCCCACGCTCGTCGAGGCCACCGCCGAAGCGCTTCGAGAACACCTCGGCCGTCAGGGCCGGCGCCATCAGCCAGCCTTGCATCTCCGTACAGCCTGCGGCGTGCAGCAGATCGCGTTGGGCTTCCGTTTCGACACCCTCCGCCGTGACAGACAGCCGGAGTGCACGGCCCATCTGGATGATGGCCACCACGATGGCCTCGCTTTCCGCACTGCCCGGCAAGTCGGCGATGAAGCTGCGGTCGATCTTGATGCGCTCGATCGGGAAGCGCTTCAGGTAGGACAGCGAGGAGTACCCGGTGCCGAAGTCGTCGATAGCGAGGCGCACGCCCAAGGCGCTGAGCGCCGTGAGGCGGCGCATGGCGTCCTCGACGTCCGAGATCAGGATCGACTCGGTGAGCTCGAGCTCCAACGCTTCGCCGGGCAATCCGTGGCGGCGCAGCCCCTCGGCGACGGATTCAACGAAATCGCTCTGGTGGAACTGCAGCGCGGAGACGTTGACGGCCACCGCGACGCAGAGGCCGCTGCGCCACCATTCGCTGAGCTGCGCCAGCGTGGTCTCCAGCACGAACCGGCCGAGCGGGATAATCGCGCCGCTTTCCTCGGCGACCGGGATGAAGCGCCCCGGCGACACCGACCCGAGCTCCGGATCCGTCCAGCGCACCAAGGCTTCGGCGCCGATCAGGCGACGATCCTCGATGCGGAACTTCGGCTGGTAGTGCACTTCGAGGGCGCCCTCGACCAGCGCATGGCGAAGGGCATGGTCGAGTTTCATCCGCGACAGGAGGCCGATGTTCATCTGCCGCTGGTAGAAGCGCAGGTCGGCGCGGCCGCGCTCCTTCACCGCGTACATGGCGCTGTCCGCGTTCTTCGTCAGCTCGTCGGCGTCGGTGCCGTCCTCCGGATACATGGCGATGCCGATCGAAACGGTCAGGCTGAAGCTCATCCCGTCGACGACCACCGGCTGGGCGATGGCGTGCAGGATGCGCCGGGCCGCGACCTCGGCCCCGGCTGCATCGACGCCGGCGAGGATCAGGATGAATTCGTCGCCACCCACGCGGGCCGCGGTGTCCACCTGTCGGACGCAGTCCTGCAGGCGCTCGGAGACATTTACCAGCACGCGGTCGCCGAAGCCGTGGCCCAGCGAGTCGTTGATCTGCTTGAAGCGGTCCAGGTCGAGGAAGAGCACGGCGAAGCTGCCCCGCTCCCGCTTGGCGTAGTTGACCGCCATCTCGAAACGCTCGCGCAGGAGCACGCGATTTGGCAGACCGGTCAGGGGGTCGGTGAACGCCAGCTCCTCGATGCGCTGGCGCGCTGCCATGGCCTCGCTGAGGTCCTTGGCAAAGCCGATCGTGTGCAGGGGGGCGCCATCGTCATCGACGACGCGGACCAGCGACAGCAGGCAGGGATAAGGCGAACCGTCGTTCCGGCGGGCCCACAGCTCGCCCTGCCAGTAGCCCTCGCTCAGCAAGGCCCTGCGGATGCTCCGCGCCTGGGCTCGCGACGCCACGTTCGAGAGCAAGGAGGCGGCCGGCTTCCCTTCGATTTCGACGGAATGCCAGCCGGTCTGGCGCTCGAAGGTCGGGTTCGCCGCGACCATGCGGAAGCGCGCGTCGGTGACGAAGATGGCGTCGAGACTGGATTCGAAGACGCGGGCGGCGAGCTTGAGGCGGGCCTCGTCGGCCAATCGCTGGGTGATGTCGCGGAACGAGAACACTCGCCCGATGGGTCGACCGCGCGCGAACTGGGGCAGGGTCACCCGCTCGAGCACTTTCCCGCTGCGCAGCACCAGCAGGTCGTCCGCTTCGAGGAGGGGGGCACGCGCGATCTGGCCCATCCGGTCGCGATAGCCCTCGGCATCGCGCACGTGCTCGGTGAGCCAGCCGAAGATGGCGGCGTCGTTGCGCTCGCTGAGCATCGACGCCGGCAGGTCCCAGAGCTCGGCGAACCGCTGGTTGAAACCGCGGATGCCGCCCTCCATGTCGACCACCAGAATGCCGTCAGCGGTGGATTCGAGCGTGGCGCGCAGCTCGGCGATGATGTTCTCGAGCTGCTGCTCCGCGCTACGCTGCTCGCTGCGGTCGACCATCGCGACCATGTAGACGGCGGTCCCCTGCTCGATCTGCACGAGGCTCACGCGGCGCTCGACCTGGCGGATGTCGCCGTTGCCGCGCTTCAGCAGCGTCTCCGAGCGGATGGCGCGGGAGCGCCCGGCGGCGACGTCTTCCCAGAAGAACAGGTCCTGCGACGTGGAGGCGAAATCGACCACCGGCCGACCGACCAGCGCCGCCCGCGGCAATCCGATCATGTCTTCAGCGGCCCGGTTGACCGCAAGGATGCGGAGATCGACGGCATCGACGAGCCAGACCGCCTCGATGACGCTCTCGATCAGCATCTGCGGCAGCTTCGCCGTCATTGCGGCGCGTCCCTCCCGGCCGCTGGCAGGGATCGTTCGAAGAAGTAGCACATGCGCTTGCGCGGGGAGAGGTAGTCGAAGACGGCCCTTGGCAGCTGCACCGGCTTGATGGCGCGCTGGATGCCCAGATCCGTGTTGTGCTCGAGGTCGTAGACCAGTGCCTCGTCGGACGGCACGTCGGGCTCATGAATGAGGATCCGCGGTTTGAGCGGCCGGTCGGAGTTCACCGAAACGACGATCGCGTAGCGCTCGTCGTTGAGCTGCAGCACCGAACCCGGCGGGTAAACGCCCATCATGCGGATGAAAGCGGCCAGCACCGCGGCGTCGAAGGCATCGCGCTGGCGCGCGAAGATCAGCGCCAACGCGTCGTGCGGCGTCAGCGCCTGCGCCGGATTGCCGGGGTTGCAGAGGTTGTCGTACTGGTTGACGAGACCAACCACGCGGGCGAGCGGCTTGATCTGCTCACCCCGCAGCCCGGAGGGGTAGCCGCTACCGTCGGCGTGCTCGTGATGCTGGGCGATGACGTCAAGAACGTCGGTAGGCAGGCCCATCTTCTTCCCCAAGGCCACGCCGTGCCCAGCGTGGCCCTGGAACAAGCGACGCTCGACCGCCGGCGCCTGGTCGTCGCGCCAGCGGAGGCGGTCGGGCAACTCGAGCTTGCCGATGTCGTGCAGCATGGCGCCGAGCCCAAGGCTGGCCAACTGCGCCTCGTCGAACTTCAGCGCGCGGCCCAACAGGATCGACAGCACGCTGACGTTCATCGCGTGGAAGGTGGTTTCCTGCCCAGCCTTCTCCGAGAGCAGACGGATCGCCACTTCGCCCATGCCTGCAACCTGCCCGACCATCGCATCGACCTGGGCTTGCGCGACCTGCCGGGCCTGTGCCGGATTGGACTTGGCATTCTGCAGGACGCCCCGCAGCTGGCGGGTCGCCTCGCTGAACTGGTGTTCGCAACGGTCGAGGCTGGCCTGCTGGTCCGCGAGCAACGCCCGGCGCTGGGCGACCGCCGTCCGGACGGCCTCCTGGGAAGATAAACGGCTGTCCGGGGTTGTAGTCGCATCGGACCCCACCACCACGGGGCCATCCGCCGCGTCCATGGGCGGAGCCGATGGATGGAGCGACGGCTTCGTGGGCGTTGGGTCGTCGAGACGTGGCACGCCGAGCGCCGACCACGTGGGTACCACGCCCTGCTCCGGCATGGGGGCGACCTCACTCCTGCCCGGAGAGTAGCGCACTCGCTTGAGGCCGGCGGCGCGCAACTCGGCAAGCTGGGCTTCACTGGTGATCAGGAAACCGCCGACGGCGAAGGAGTGCGTCGAGTCGTGCAGGTCGACCTGCACGTACATCCCAACGCGAAGTCGACTCACGTCGATCAGTTCAAGCGCGGTTTCCGCCATGGCCTTCCTCGTACTGGCCTCGCAAGCCTGAACGTCTCTCCCGCATGTTGCAAGCGCAGCAACGTGCGTCGTGGTCTCTCTCACGGACCGTCGATAGCGTCAGCCCTGGTGCCCGGAGCGGGACTCGAACCCGCATGGCCTCGCGGCCGAGGGATTTTAAGTCCCCTGTGTCTACCGGTTTCACCATCCGGGCCCTTGGCGATCATACGTGCCGGCATCGGGCAAAAAAAAACCGCGCGATGCGCGGTTCGATTTGATGGAGGCCTGGGTCGGAATTGAACCGGCGTACGCGGATTTGCAGTCCGCTGCATAACCACTCTGCCACCAGGCCCCGCTGAAAAAACAAGACCTCGGCGAACCGAGGTCTTGGGAAAACGTGGAGCGGGAAACGAGACTCGAACTCGCGACCCCGACCTTGGCAAGGTCGTGCTCTACCAACTGAGCTATTCCCGCACCGGAGACGCACATTATGGCGAT
>JAIXTZ010000068.1 GCA_027483745.1 Lysobacteraceae bacterium | reverse complement strand
CGCTCGAGTACGCGCTGTACTACGCGATCTGACGATCGCGCGGTGCCGGCGGGGGAGCGCCGGTGCTTTCGACAACGGATGTCGACGGAGGCGGCCCGCGAAAGCGGGCCGTTTTCGTTTCGGCGCTGACGGCGTCGGCTCGAAGACGATCCTTGACAGTTCGCCGCCCTTTTCGGGCTCGGCGTCGACGCACCTTGTTGTTACAATGACGTGACGACCTTCACGTTTTGCCGTGCGTCCGCTTCGAGCAGGTGCGGTGGGTCCGTCGATCGTTGTGCCACCCCTCCCATCTCCCACTCGCCGTCGCTCGCGCGGCGCGGGTTGGTTTCGAGCGTATTTCGAATGACCGTGTTCTCTGCACTCCGTCGCCTCACCCTTCTGGCGACCGCCGCGCTGCTGCCCGTTTCCGGCCTGTGGAGCCCTGTCGTCGACGCCTCCGTCGTCGACCGCGCGTTCACCTCGCGCTATACCTTCACCGGGCGGGTGGACTCTCTCCTCGTTGGCAACTCGACGTTGAACTGCAGCGGCACGGGTTGCGCGGCGGCGCAGAACGGCACTGGCAATAACAACAGTTTCAACATGATCCGCGTCGACGTAGATGCGGACGCCACCACGTTCACGTCGAGCCGCGCCACTCTGACGTTGCCCGCCGGTGCCACGGTGCGTCGCGCGTTCCTGTATTGGGGCGGTGATACCTCGGCGGCTGGCGGCGGCGTCGCCGCCCCCAGCGCCGCAGCCCGCAACGTGGTTCGCCTTGCCACGCCGGCTGCGGGATATGCCACGGTGGTGGCGGCGACCCTTACCGATTCGGCCGTGCAGGCGACCCGCTACAGCGCGGTGGCCGACGTCACGGCTGCGGTGACGGCCGGCGGCAGCGGTGTCTACACCGTGGCCAACGTGCAGTCGGGAACGGGTGCGGATCGCTACGGCGGCTGGAGCCTCGTGGTCATCGTTTCGGAGCCCAGCCTACCGCTGCGCAGCGTCACGCTGTTCGACGGTTCGGCCACCATCAACACGGCCTCGCCGAGCGACCTCACCGTCAATGTCAGCGGCTTCCGTACGCCGGCGGCCGGCGTGGTCGGTGCCCGCATCGGCCTTATCGCGTTCGAGGGCGACAACGGCTTCGTGGGAGACCAGTTCCGCGTCAATGCCACCAATGCCGCCGATGCCGTCAACGCCAGCAACAACGCCTTCAACTCGACGAACAGCCGTGAGGGCGTGCTGCTGACCGGTCGCGAACCCCAGCAGAGCAATCTGCTGGGCCTGGATATCGATTTCATCGCCATCACCGAGGGCGTGATCGCCAACAACGCCACCTCGGCCAACCTGACGTTCACCACCTCGCAGGACGTGTATTTCCCGGTCGCGCTGCTGTTCCAGACCAACGTCTTCGAACCGGAAATCGTCACCAACTTCACCAAGTCGGCGAACGACCTCAACGGCGGGCTGTTCCGGCCGGGCGACGAGGTGGAATACCTCATCAACCTCAGCAACACCGGTGACGATGCGTCCGACATCACCGTCATCAGCGACCCGCTGCCGGCCGGCGTGACGTTCGTGCCCGGATCGATCGAGGTCGTCAGCGGCCCGAACGCGGGCGCGAAAACCGACGCTGCTGGCGATGACCAGGCCGACTACAACGCCGGTACGCGCACCGTGACGTTCCGCGTGGGCGTCGGTGCGGACCAGGCGGTGGGCGGACGCGTGGCCCCGGTGCCGCAGGCGAATTCGGCCACCAGCGTTCGCTTCCGCGCGATCATCGATGCCGATCAGGCCGGCAACAGCGCGTCCAACATCGCCAGCGTCAGCTTTGTTGGAGACACCACCCGCGTGCCGGGCTCTGGCTCCACCAATCCCTCGAACTTCACCGTGTCGGGAAGCGCCGACGTGGCCGTGACCAAAACCGGCCCCGCCAGCGTTCCCGCTGGCGGCGCCATCAGCTACACCGTGACGGTGACGAACGCCGGACCGGATGCGGCCGGCGGCACCACGGTGACGGATGACGTGCCCAACGCCATCACGGGTGTGGCCATCACCTGTTCGGCCAGCGGCGGCGCGGTGTGCCCCCCCACCGTTGGGCTCACCGACCTCACCGCGTTGGCGATCCCCACGCTGCCGTCCAGCGGGCAGGTGGTGTTCACCATCAGCGGCACGGCACCGAATGCCGTCACCACGCTGAGCAACTCGGCCAGCGTTGCCTTGCCGACGGCCATTACCGACCCCACGCCTGGCAACAACACCGCGGGGCCTGTCGTGACATCGGTTGGCTCGGCCGCGATCGACGCCGTGGACGATGCGGGCACCGTGCCGAACGGTGCGAGCGGCGGCGTGGCGGTGCCCAACGTGCTCGCCAACGATGCGCTGGGCGGCGGTGCCGCGACGCTGGGCAATGTCACGCTGGCCCAGCTCGCGACCACCGACGCACGCGTAACGCTCGATCCGGCCTCTGGCGCGGTGAACGTGGCGCCCGGCACGCCGGCCGGTACCTACACGGTGACCTACCGGATCTGCGAAGCGGCGAACCCAGCGAACTGCGACACGACGACGGTGACGGTGACAGTGCTGGCGGCGGTGATTGATGCGGTGCCCGATGTTGGCACCGTACCGAATGGCGCGCGCGGCGGTGTGGCCGTACCGAACGTGCTGGCCAACGACACTGTCGGCGGTGCGGCCGTAACGCTGGCGACGGTGACGCTGACGCCGATCAGCACGACCAACCCGAATGTGACGCTGGACCCGGCGACGGGCGCGGTGACTGTGGCGCCGGGCACGCCCGCGGGCACGTACACCGTCACGTACCAGATTTGCGAGCGCTTGAACCCGACGAACTGCGACACGGCGACGGTCACGGTGACGGTGCAGGCCGCGGTGATCGACGCGGTGGACGACGGCCCACTCACGCAGCCGGCGAGCGGCGGCACCACGCCGAGCGTGATCGCAAACGATGGGCTGGATGGGCAGCCGCTGGTGCTGGTGGGCCCCGGGGCCAACGTTACGCTGACGCCCGGTACGGCGCCGACCCCGACCTTCGGCAGCATCACGATGAACCCGGACGGCACCGTCACCATCGCGCCAGGCACGACGCCCGGGACGTACACCTACCCGTACACGGTGTGCGAGATCCTCAACCCGTCGAACTGCGACACCGCGACGGTGACGATCGTGGTGCGGGCGACGATCGCCGCGATGAGCGACGCGCCGCCGAGCCTCATCCCCACGGGCGGCACGCTGCCGTCGATCGTCGGCAATGACACCGTCAACGGTCTCCCCTTGGTGCTCGTGGGCCCCGGCGCCAACGCGACCCTGCTGCCGGTGGCGCTGCCGCGCCCGGCCCGCGGCGGCTTCGTGCTGAACCCTGACGGCACCATCACGGTGCTTCCGGGAACGACGCCGGGCCGCTATCCCGTCGAGTACACGGTGTGCGTCTCGCCGGCGACGACCCCGGCGATCTGCAGCACCGCGACCGTCACCATCGTCATCGACGAGCTGCCGGCCGGAACGCTGGTGCTCGCCAAGGTCGCCAACGTCCGCGAAGCCAGCGTCGGTGGCGTGGTCACCTACACGCTGAGCGTGGCCAACACCGGCGGCGTGGCGATCGTCGACGCCGAAGTGGTGGACGTTCCGCCGTCGGGTTTCAGCTTCATCGCCGGCAGCGCGACCATCGACGATGCCGACGGCCTCGTGGGCGCGAGCGGCCAGCGGCCGATCCGCTTCAGCGGGGTCGATGTGCCCGCGGGCGGGCGCGTGACCCTGCGCTACCTGATGCGCGTCGGCGCGGCCGTGCCTGCAGGCGTGCACACCAACACGGCGACGACGTTCTTCGCCGGCCTGCCGGCCTCGGCCAGCGCGCAAGCGAGTGTCATCACCGGCGGCAACACCGATCCCGTCTTCGAGCAGGCGCGCCTGTGGGGCAAGGTGTTCGACGATCGCAACGGCGACGGTTGGCAGGACGACGGCGAGCCCGGCATCCCTGGCGTGCGTCTGGCCTTGGTGGAGGGCTTGATCGCCGAAACCGACCGGTACGGCCGCTATCACGTGGAAGGCCTCGTGCTGTCGAACCTCGAGCGTGGCCAGAACGCCCTCGTCAAACTCGACGTGGCGACCCTGCCGCCGGGCGCTGAATTGACGACCGAAAACCCGCTCCTGCGGCGCCTCACCGCGGGCCTGCCGACGCGCTTCGATTTCGGCGTGCGCCTGCCGGCCGAGCCTGCGGCCACCCGCGAGATCGACCTCGTGCTGGGCGAAGTGGTGTTCGCACCGGGCCGCAGCGAGGTCAGCGATGCGTATCGCCCCGTGGTGCAGCGCATTGTGGATGCGTTGATCGAGCACGGCGGCGGCGACATCGCGCTGACGAGCGACGACGCGCCCGACGCGCTCACCCTGCGTCGCGCCCAAGCGCTGCGTGATGCCGTGCTGGCCACCGCGCCGGCCGCTGTCGCCGGACGCACCCGCGTGCGGATCGATCTGCCCGAGGGCGGCACGGCCGCGGCGCTGGATGAAACGCTGCGCCTCGGCACGGTGCTGTTCGACACCGACCGCACCACCATCCGGCCGGAATTCCGCGACCTGATCGCCGGCGTTGCCACCCGCATCGCTGCATCGCCCGTGCCGTTGACGGTGCACCTCACCGGATTCGCCGACGCGCGTGCGTCGACCGACTACAACCTTGATCTGTCGCGACGACGTGCTGCGGCCGTCGCCGACGCCCTGCGCGCTGCGCTGCCGCCGGAGGCGCGTGACGCCGTCCGGGTGGTGGCCGACGACGCGGAGACCCAGCCATGAGCCTTGCTATTCCGATGACGCTGACCCGCGCTTCCGCCCGGAGCCCGCGCCCCACCGCGCTGGCGGCCGCCCTGGCTTTCGCCATCGCCTCGCCGTGGGCGGTGCACGCCGTTGCGCCCGTGGGCACGGCGGCACCGAACCTCGCCGCCGCCGTCGACTGCGGGCCCTCGGGCTGCGCCGATGCGGAAGGCCGCACGGTGCTTGTCATCCGCGCCCGCGGCGAAAACGGTGCGGCCGCGGAGGGCGACAGCGCCACCCGACAGCCGGATCGTCGGGTCGAGATCACGGCGGCCAGCCCCGCTGCCGAGCCGGGTCGTGTTGCTACACGCGGTCGCTTCGTCGTCGATCTGCCGCAGGGCGGCAGCCTGTGGGCCACCGAAGACCCTCAGCTGGTGCCGCCGGAAATGAGCGCCACCGCGCTCAGCGTCGCGGCCTTCGAGGGCGGGCGCATCGTTGAGCCGGTCACCTTCCGCGCGTACACGAACTACGCCGCGTTTATCGCGTCGATGGAGATCGTGGTGTTCAGCGGCAGCGACGTCGACCGTGTGCAGCCGCTCGCAACGATTCCGCTGGACGTGGGTGCCATCGCCACGGGCACGTGGGACGGCCGCTTCGACAGCCGCCGCCCGCTGCGCCCCGGCGATGATCTGCAGTACATCGTGCGCGCCACCGGCAAGCAGGGCGGCGTCGACGAGACGGTGCCGCAGCTGATCCAGCTGGTACGCTCCGAAGACGCCGAGCGCGCGCGCCGCGACACGCGCGAAGCGCTCTCTCGTGCGAACGCCGGTGTGGAAGGTGCAGCGCTTGAAGATCGCGCGTTGACGGCGCAGGTCTTCGGCAACAGCGCGTTGGCGCAGCAGAACATCCCGATCTACGGCTCGCGCGTGCGCCTCGTGGGCGAAGGCCTGCCGGCCGCGGGCTTCAACCTCAAGATCAACGGCGAGGCCTACCCGGTGCTGCCGGACGGTCGACTGGCCGCCGAGTTCCTGCTGCCGGTGGGCGAGCATGCGTTCGCCATCGAAGCCGGGGAGGGCGACGCCGTCGTGCGCCGCGAGCTGAAGGTCGACGTCAGCGGCCGCTACCTGTTCCTCGTGGGCTTGGCGGATTTCACGCTTTCCGGCAACGACGTCTCAGGTTCGCTGGTGCCGGTGGGTGCTGACGACCGCTTCGATAACACGATCACCGAAGGCCGGCTGGCGTTTTATTTGAAGGGCAAGGTGAAGGGGAAATACCTCGTCACCGCGCAGGCCGACACGCGCGAGAACGAGGTGCGTGACCTGTTCGACGGCTTCCTCGATGCCGACCCCCAGGACATTTTCCGCCGCCTCGATCCGGAGGCCTATTACCCGGTCTACGGCGACGACAGCACCACGTTCCGCGATGTCGACACGCAGGGTCGGCTCTATGTGCGCGTGGACTGGGACAAGAACCAGGCGCTGTGGGGCAACTTCAGCACCGGCCTCGTCCAGGGCGAGTACGCGCAGTACCAGCGCTCCCTTTACGGCGGCGCGCTCTCGTGGCGCTCGCGGGCCGCCACCACGCTGGGTGAGCCGCGCAGCACCTTCCGCGCGTTCGCTTCCGAGCAGCAGACCGCGCCGGGCCACACCGAACTGCTCGGCACCGGCGGCAGCCTGTACTACCTGCGCCACACCGACCTGCTCCCGGGCTCGGACGTCGTGGTGCTGGAGGTGCGCGATCGCACCACCGGCCGCGTCGAAGCCCGGCGCACGCTGGTGCGCGACGTCGACTACGACATCGATGCACTGCAGGGCCGCCTCCTGCTGATGCGTCCGCTGGCCCAGGTGGTGCGCGAGAACCTGCCGACCCTGACGCGCGACGCGCCGCTGGACGGCTTCGAGAACCGCCTGATCGCCGACTACGAGTTCGTGGCCGCCGGTTTCGACGACGGCAACGTGGTGGCCGGTGCGTCGGGCCGCCACTGGCTCAACGAGCATGTCGCTGTCGGCGCTCTGCTCGTTGACGAGCAGCGTTCCGGCGATGACTACGCGCTGGCAGGCGGCGACGTCACCTTGCAGGCCGGTCGTGGCACCTACCTGCGGATCGAGCAGACGCGCTCCGAGTCGACCGGTGCGCCGGTGTTCTACTCGGACAACGGCGGCCTGTCGTTCAGCCGCCTCAACCCGCTGCCGGGCACGGCACGCGCCGGCGACGCGCGCGCCATCGAGGCCCGCGCCAACCTGGAAGCCTTGGGCTGGACGCAGCGCGAATGGGCGCTGGGGGCGTGGACGCGCGAGGTCGATGCCGGGTTCTCGGTGGCGCGCGCCGACGTGGGCCTGCGCGTGCAAGAAGCGGGCGCCGAGGCCGTGGGGCAGATCACCGAAACGCTGCGCTTCTCCACGCGCTGGTCGAACGCCGAGCGCGGCGCCGACGCGATGGAGCAGATGAATGCGCTGATGGAATGGCGCGTTCGCGAGGTCGACACGCTCTCGGCAGAGCTTCGCGTCGTGACCGAGACGCGTGCGGGCCTCGCCGCCGAAGGCACGCTGGCGGCGGTGCGCTACGCGCGCCGCTTCACCGACGCGCTGGAGGGCTCGGTCACCGGCCAATTCACGCTGGACGACGATGGCGGCGCCTACGCCGAGAACGACGCCCTGACGCTGGGCGCGCGCTATCTGTTCGGCGCGCTGTCGACGCTGAATGCGGAAGTGAGCACGGGCGACCGCGGCGATTCGGCCACCTTGGGCGGCGAATACCTGCTGGGCGACAACCGCACGCTGTATGCCGGCTACACCTGGGCCAGTACGGACGCGAACGACCCGCTGTTCGGCCGCCGCGACCCGAGTGGCCTCACGGTGGGCCAGCGCTGGCGCTTGAGCTCGCGCTGGAACCTCTTCAACGAGAGCCAGTTCCTGAAAGAGCGCAGCGGCAGCGGCTTGGCGCACAGCGTGGGCTTCGACTTCTATCCGGGCGAGGGCTGGACCTACGGCGCGTTGCTGCAAACGGCCCAGCTCGAGAGCGGCGTGGGCATCACCGACCGCGATGCGATCAGCGTCAGCGGTGGACGCAGCTCGCGCGACACCACGTGGAGCACCAAGCTCGAATGGCGTCGCGATTCGGGCGCCGAAAACCGCCGCCAGTGGGTCACGACCAACCAGCTACTGCATCGGATCAATGAGGAATGGCGCATCGCGGCGCGCGTCAACCACAGCGACACCGACGACCGGAGCAACCCGCTGGGCGATGCGCGCTTCACCGAGGCGAACATCGGCTTTGCGTACCGGCCGGTGGCCAACAACCGGGTGAACGTGCTCGGCCGCTACACCTACCTCAACGACCTCTCCAGCCTGGGGCAGGAGACCTTCGCCGACTTCGACCAGCGCAGCCGGATCCTGAGCCTGGAGGGCATCGTGCGGCTGACGCCGCGCTGGGAGACGGTGGCCAAGGTCGCGCAGCGCAAAGGCGAAGCGCGCTCGACGCGTAACGCCGGCCCGTGGTTCGACACCACGGCCATGCTGGTGGCCGGCCAGCTGCGCTACGAAACGGTGTACGGCTGGGATGCGATGGGCGAGTACCGCTGGCTCGGCGTGGACGAAGACGACAGCACGCGCCAAGGTTGGCTCGTCGGCGTCGACCGCCACGTGGGTGAACACTTCCGCGTGGGCGTGGGCTACAACTTCACCGACTTCAGCGATGACTTGCGCCGCGTCGATTTCGATCACCGCGGCTGGTTCCTGAACGTCTCCGGTTCCTATTGAGCCGCGCGTTTCCGATGAACGCCGCGGCCTGAACCGCCGCGGCTGAAGCAACGAAACGGCCGGGGAAACCGGGCCGTTTTTGTTTGCTAGGCTGAAAGCCCCCCGATCACGGATGACACGATGTCGACCGTTTGGCGTTGGCTTTCTCGCACCTTCCTTGTGCTGCTCGCTCTGGTGGCCGCGCTTGCCGCGATCTGGGCTTATGGCCGCCTGACGTCGCCGACCCCTGCGCAGCGCGACGCCGTCGCTCTGATGCAGGCGCGCCCGCCCTTGCCCGCGGGCGACAACGGCTTCGCGGTGCTGATGGCGCTTCCCGTGGTGCCGATCGATGCCCCGGCCTTGCCGTCCTGCGGCACCCGCGTGTCGTGCATCGATGCCGTCGAGGCGGCGCCGGAGCGGGCTTCGGCCGCCATCGCCGCCCGTCGCGAATGGCTCGAGGCCAGTGCGCGGGCGCTGCGCGCTCCCGCCTTCCGCGATCAGCGTCTCGCGGCGACCGTCGCGGATCCGCTGCCGGCCTACCGCGGGATGACCGAAACGCGGCTGCTGCGCGCGTTCGACTTTTCAACGGGGCAGACGGTTGCCGCGCTCGAAGCCGCCTGCGAGGACGCCCTCGGTGCGGTGCGCCGCGCCTCCGAGCCCGACCTGTTGATCGACGGCATGATCGGCATCGCGGTGTTCCGGCAGCAGGCCGAGCTGATCGCCGACATGCGCCGTCGCGCGCCGCTCGACCCGCTGCCCGAGGCCTGCGCCACCCTCACGAAGGCCCCCGACCCTGCGCTTGAAGGCACGCTGTGCCCGGCGATGCGCGGCGAATGGCATTTCCTGGTGCGGCTGATGGATGGCCTCAACGCTCAGGCGGCCCCGGAGGCGCCGGCATGGGCGCGCTCCGTGCTGCACGATCCTTCGTGGATGCTGGCGCGCTCGGCGGAGCGCTTCGCCCCGCATTGCGGCGAGGCCGCGGCCGCCGCCGCCCGCGCCGACCGCGTCACCGCCTTCGCCGCCACCCCGCCGCGCTGGGTCGACCGCGTGTCGCGTCCGGTGTCGGTGGTTCTTGATCGCGTCGCTGAGCCGGCGTACACGGATTACGTCGAACGCCAACTCGACTTCGTGGCGATGCGCCGGCTGCTGGCGGCCTTCCTGCAGATGACAGCGCGGGATGCGGCGATGCCCGTCGAGGCCCGCTTCGCGGCCCTGCCGGACGACCTGCGCGGCGGGTCGCGGCCGCTCGGCCTCGACGATGAGGCCGGCGTGCTGTCGGTACCCCTGCGCTCGGCACGCGCCGCGTCGGAGGATGGAGCTTTGTCGCTGGTGCTGCCTGCACCACCGGCAGCGCCAATGCCGGACCGCTGATCGGTAGCGTCAGCCCTTGATCCGATCCTTCAGCCGGCTGCGGTAGCGGCGGCTGCAGGGCACCACCAGCCCGGAATGCAGCTGCACGCTCGCGTCGCCGCTTTCACCGGCTGCCACCGAAGCAATGGCATCGATACGAACGATCGCGCTCCGGTGGACGCGCACGAAGCATTCGCCATCGAGCTGGGCCTCGAGTTGGGCCAGCGTGCTGCGCAGCGGGTACACGGCACCGTCGACATGGAGGTTGGCGTAGTTGCCGCTGGCCAGTGCGGCTTCGATCCGTTCGGCATCGACGATGAACTCGCGGCCGAGCTTGCGGACAACGAAGCGCCGGGGCGCGGCGACGTCCGCGGGTGTGGCCGACCGCATCGGGGTTCGAGCCGGAGTCGCCGCGGTCTCCGCGTCCGCTTCGTCCAGGAGCCGGGCCTCGCCCTGCGCCAGCCGCATCAGTGCCCGTGAGTAGTGGAACACCAGCACCAGCAGGGCGTAGCTCCGCGCATCCTTCAGATACTCGTAGACCAGCTCGCGCGGCCATTCGCCGAAGTCGTAGTCGGCGCCCTGCCACGCGTATACCGCCTCGCGCATCGCCACCATGCCGCCCACGTGCAGCAGGCAGTAGGCGACCGACACAATCGCATGGCAGGCGAGATGGCGACGCAGCTGGCCCCAGCGCAGCGGCCATCGGGCTTCGGCCCAACCGACCAGGGCGACCAGCATCAGCGAGGACAGCGCGCTCGTGCCCTGCCAGGTCGGGATCTCCCAGGGCTCGGTCGCGATGCCGAGCCGTGCGTAGTCCATCTGCAGGGTGCGCGTCTCGAACCATCCAGACAGCGCGTAGATCGCGGTCCAGACGAGGGCGGCGACCAGAAGGGGGCGACGGTGGAGCGCGAGCAGTCCGCGCTCAAGGAGGGGGGCGGGAGGCATCGACGCAGTCTAGGGCGGCGCGTTCGCTGGGCGACCGCTTTTCGTCCCCGAGGGCTTGCCACTCGTCCCTTCGTCGGCGCGTGCCGTGCCCGTCCTCCCCGAATGCCGGCGTTCCGTCACCGAAGCCGTCCAGGCCACGGCGGCATCGCCCACGCTGGCGCATTGCTGCCGGAGGAATCCATGCCCGCCGCCAATCGCCGCCATGACATCGACGCGCTCCGCGTCATCGCTTTCGGCCTGCTGGTGCTCTACCACGTGGGCCTCGTCTACGTGGCGGACTGGGACTACCACATCAAGTCCGTGCATCGCGCCGAGTGGTTGGAGGTGCCGATGACCCTGCTCAACCGCTGGCGCATGCCCCTGCTCTTCCTGCTGTCGGGCATCGCCCTCGGTCTCGCGCGTCCGTGGTCGACGCCATGGCGCGCCTTCGGCCAGCGCAGTCGTCGCCTGCTGCTACCTCTCGTGGTCGGGACGCTGCTGGTGGTGCCGGTCCAGCCCTACATCGAAGCCGTGCACGGCGGGCATGTGCTGCCGGGCTACCTCGACTTCCTGGCCCTCTACTTCGGCGGCCACCCCTGGCCCGAGGACGCCTTCGGCGGGTCGGCCTACGGCATCACCTGGAACCACCTGTGGTTCCTGCCTTACGCGTGGCTCTACGGTGCGCTCGCTTTGGCCGTGGCCTTCGTCTGGCGCTCCCGTGTCGGCCATGCCGCGGTCGCCGCCGTCCACCGTGCGCCGCTGCCCGTGCTCTGGCTGGGGCTCGCCTTGCCCGCGGCCTTGGCGATGAACCTGTTGGCCGACGCTTGGCCCGATCGGAAGGACTTCTTCCCGGACCTCTACAACCACGCCCACTACGGCGCGATCTTCCTGTTCGGCCTGCTGCTCGGTTCAGGTGATGGCGCATGGGCGACGCTGCGGCGGGCGCGCTGGTGGAGCCTTGGGGCCGCGGTGGCGTTCGCGCTTGCCTACTTCCCGTGGCTCTTCGCGGTGGACGACCGCTTGCCGCCCTGGGAGGTCTGGAGCTTGCGCAGCCTGCGGGCCAGCTACATGGCCGCGGTGTTGCTGGCCTTGCTGGGTTGGGCGCGCCACGCCCTCGACCGGCCTTGGCCGGGCCTCGCCTACGCCAACGAGGCCGTGCTGCCGTGGTACGTGTTCCACCAGAGCTTGATCGTGCCGCTCGCGTGGTGGGCGGGGGAGCGACGCTTGGGGCCGGTGGCCGACGTGACGGTGGTGCTTGGAGGAACCGTGCTGGGCTGCCTGCTGCTGCATGAGTTCGCGGTGCGTCGCTGGGCGCCCATGCGGTGGGTGTTCGGCTTGCCCGTTCGGCGCGAAAGCCGGAACGACGCGTCGCCCGGCTAGATTCAAATGCCCGATGTTGGTGCGATACTGCGGCCATGCCCGCCGATCTCGCCGCCTTCGACCGCCTCGCCACGCCGCTGTTCTGGCTGGACGCCGAGGGCCGCATCACCGCGTTGAATCCGGCCTTCGCGAGCTGGCTGGGTGTCAGCGCGCGGCGCCTCGTCGGCTTGGGTGTCACTGAGCTGGACGGCGGCGAGCGGCTCGCCTCGGCCCTGCCGCGCGTGCCGCACGACGAGCAGGCGCTGCGCCTCCAGCGCGTGGGCCTCGGCTTCGGTGGCCTGACGGCGCGCTTCGCCGACGTCTGGTGCGTGCGCGAAGAGGGGGGCGTGCGCGTCGAACTGCATCCGGTCGAGGAGTTCCCCGGCGAAGACCCGGTCACCGCCCTGCCGCAGGCGCTGAGCGCCTCGCTGCGCGGGCTGGCGCACGAACTGCGCAATCCGCTGGCGGGCCTGAAAGGCGCGGCGCAGCTGCTGTCGCGACGCACCAGCGACGCCGACAGTCGCGAGCTGGTGGGCCTGATCGCCAGTGAAGTCGAGCGCCTGAACGGCCTCGTCGACCGCATCCTTCATCCCGCCGCGCCGCGCCCCTTCGAGCCGCTGAACATCCACGCCGTGCTCGAACGCGTGCGCCAGCTGGCCGAGGCCGAGGCTGGCTGGTCGGTGAAGGTGGTGCGTGACTACGACCCGAGCCTGCCCGACCTGCTCGGTGACGCCGACCGGCTCACGCAGGCGGTGTGGAACCTCGTGCGTAACGCGCTCGAGAGCGGCGCCACCACCGTCGGCCTGCGCACGCGCGCCGAACACCAGGTGCTGATCGGTGATCGCAGCCATCGCCTCGCGGTGCGCGTCGAGGTGGGCGACGACGGCCGCGGCGTGCCCGAGGATCTCGTCGAGCG
>JAIXTZ010000179.1 GCA_027483745.1 Lysobacteraceae bacterium | reverse complement strand
TGCGGAAGTTGATCCAGCCGGTCATGCCGAGCATGCGCAGGCAGGCATCCACGAAAGGCCAGCCGGTGGTGCCGGTGCGCCAGGCCTCGAAGGCCGCGCGGTCGAAATCGCCTTCGCGCAGGCCGTCGAAGCCGCGGTGCGTGTTGCGGAACTCGATCGCCGGTTCACTTTCGAGCTTCTGCATGAAGTGCCCCTGCCAGTGCAGGCGTGATTCGAAGCTCTGCAGGGCCCGCGCCGGCGTGCCGCGGCCGGCCCACTGCGCGGCGCGCGAGGCGGCCACGGCTTCGCGGATCGAGACCGTGCCGGTGGCGAAATGCACCGACAGCCGCGAACACACCTTGGGGGCGCTGATCGGGCTGCTCATGCCACGCGAGTACGTGGCACCGCGGCCGTCGACGAAGCTCGCCAGCAATCGCAAGGCCGAGGCGCGACCGCCCGGCTGGCGGCCCGGGCAAGGGTCGTCGGGCAGGCCAAGGTCGCGGGCCTCCGGCAGGGCCTCGCAGCGCAGGTCCGCGAGGCGAAAGCCCGCCTCCCCGGGCGACACGCCCGAGGCTTGGATGCCCGGACGCAGCGCGCTCGGCGGCGGCAACGGCGCTTCCCCGTTGTGGCCCTCCCAATGCCGCGCCCAGCCGTCGCGGCGCCGCAGTCGGCGCACCGTGCTGCCGTTCGGGTGCTCGATGAAGGGCAGCCCCACCTCGCGCAGCCAGGCGCCCACCCGGCGGTCGCGGGCGAAAGTCCAGGCGTTGCCGGTTTCCTCGTGGGCGTGCACTTCGGCGAGGCCGAAAGTGCGATGCAGCGCTGCGAAGGCCTCGACCGCATCGCCATGGAGCACCTGCAGCGGGGCACCGAGCGCGGCGAGAGCATCACGCAGTTCGAGCAACGATTCGCGGAACACCGCCCATTGCCGCCCGCTGGCGTCGTCCTGCTGCCACAGCGCCGGCTCGATCACGTACACCGGCAGCACCGGACGGCCGCTGGCCGCCGCGGCCAGCAGGGGCGCGTGGTCGACGGTGCGCAGGTCGCGCTTGAACCAGACGAGGGCGTGGGACATCGCGCGATGCTGCCGAAGGGCCGCTGCAGCCGGGGTGAAACGTCCGAAGCACGGGCCGTCGGCTAGTCTGGCGGCCTCCCTGTCCAACGCGGCGCTTCGCCGCGGAGCCCCCGATGAGCGATGCCCCTTCCCTCCTGCTCGACGCGACCGAGGCCCGCGTGCTCGGCTGCCTGGTCGAAAAGGAAGCCACCACGCCCGAGCAGTACCCGCTCACCGAGAACGCGGCGCTGCAGGCCGCGAACCAGAAGACCAGCCGTGAACCGGTGATGGCGCTGGAGACCGGCGAAGTGGCGCGCGCGCTGCGCGGCCTCGAGGCCAAGGGGCTGGCGCGGCGGGTCGACGGCGCCCGCGCCCTGCGCTTCGAGCACACGGCCGCGCGCACGTTGGAGCTGACGCGCGGGCAGCTCGTGGCGCTGGCCCTGCTGATGCTGCGCGGCCCACAGACCGCGGCCGAACTGCTCTCGCGCAGCGAGCGGCTGCATCGCTACACGGACGCCGACGATCTCGCGCATGCGCTGGAGCGCCTCGCCGCGCGGGGTCTCGCGGTCGCACTGCCGCGCGCGCCGGGCCAGCGCGAAGGCCGCTGGGCGCACCTGCTCTGCGGCCCGGTGGACTTCAGCGCGATAGCCCTGGACACCGCATCCCCGGCCCGCGAGACGGTTGCACGGGGCGACGACGCCCTGCTCGCGCGCATCGAGGCGCTGGAAGCCCGGATCGCCGCGTTGGAAATCCGCCTGGCCGCTGGAACCCCCGGGGACTAAGCCGCATGGCGCCGGCGCGACCGCCGATGGCGATGCCCCCGCGGCGCGGCACCGACGAGGGCCCGACGTTGGCGTCGCCCTGCATCCGCCAGTGCTGTCTCGATGACCGCGACGAATGCCTCGGCTGCGGCCGGACGCTCGACGAGATCAAGGCGTGGCATGCGGCCGACACCGACGGGCGCGAGGCGATCCTGGAAAATGCGAAGGCGAGGCGGAGGGCCCGAGGGGCGCTCATTCCATCCCGCAGGTGAGGCCCGCGCAGGTCATCGTGTTGTGGTCGAGCACTTTCGAATGTCCGAGGGCGCCCGTCGGGCGGGGCACGCCCCTCGGTACGATGAAGGTGGCCGCATGCGCGCCGAACAGCCCCGCGGGAACCTGCATCTCGCCCAAGACTACGTAGGCGTTGTGCCGCCAGAGCGTGCGGCCCGAGCCGGCGGAAGCGCCGGACACCTGCGGGACATCCCGGCCCTGCACGTCATCATAGGCCGCCGCCCACGCCTCGAGATCGCCGGGCCGCGCCTCTCGGAGCAACCCCTTCGCCACGGCCTCGCGGAGACCCGCCTCGCCGGCCAGCGGCGCATTCACATCGCGAAACTGGTCCGGGGACTGGTTGGCGTCGGTCACCAGACCCACGGATTCGCCGGTGCCCACGGCCACGCTGCCGTCACGCGCGATGAAGGCTCGCGCGACAGGCCGTCCGAACACCCGTCGAGCGATGGGATTGAGCGCGCCGAGGTTGTCTTCACCCACGTGGAAGTACCCGCAAGGCCCCTCGTTCTCGTAGGTGCTGATCAATCGAGGGACGGTGGGCGGCAAGCCGGCGATGACCTGGCGGTGATAGCCGCTGACCAGCACCGCGACGATCCGGGAACGCGTCGACCAGCCGATGTTCCAGACGGTGGGCTCGTAGGCGCCGAGCATCAGCACGACCGGCGCCGAGGGCTCGTCGACGGCGACATCGATCTGCGTCGCTTGGTGGCCGCTCTGATCGATCGGGTGGTCGAGCGCGCGACCGGCGTAGGCGCCGGCGGCGTAAACAAGAACGTCGTCCTGCGCCACCCAGCCGGCGATCTCGCAGCGCGCCGGGCTCGGCGCGGCGGACGTCGCGAACGGCACCAGACGGGAGGGCGCTTCGGCGGCTTCAGGCGCTCGTGGCGCGTCGGTCGACGCCGGCGCCTCGTCGGCCGCAACCGGATCGGACGCCGAAGGCAGGCGACCGTCTGCCATGGGTTCGCAGCCACACAGCAGGGCCAGCACGCCCCACGCCGCCATCGCTCTCATCGTCCTCATCGGAAATCCTTTTCGTCATCGCCATGGCGCGGATCGACGGCATGCCATCCGCGGACCCGTCGCGAGGAGTCTGTTCGCTGCATGACGGCACCGCAAGCGTGGAGAGGCCGGCCGCTGGGCCTTGCCGCAGGCGATGTCGCGACTTCCGGCACGGTCCGACCGCGGGCTTGGCCGCTACGCTCGGGGGCTCGCCACAGGGGAAACCACGCATGCGCCACGCCCGCCTCGCCGTCGCCACGGCCCTCGCTCTCGCCGCGTTCTCCGCCACCGCCGCCAACGCGCCGGCGTGGGACGTCAACGCCGAACACGGCCCGACGAAGACCGTGCGCTTCACGACCGACGAAGGCACGTGGCTGGACCTCGACGTCGCGCCGGACGGCCGCACGATGGTGTTCTCGATGCTCGGTGACATTTACCGCCTGCCGATCGCCGGCGGCCGCGCCACGCGGATCACCTCGGGACCGGCCTGGGACGTGCAGCCGCGTTTCTCGCCGGACGGCCGCGAGATCGCCTACACGTCGGACCGCGACGGCGGCAGCAACCTGTGGCGGATGCGGGCCGATGGCAGCGGCACGACGCAGGTGACGAAGGAGCGCTTCCGCCTGCTCAACAACCCGGCGTGGACACCGGACGGCCAATACCTCATCGGCCGCAAGCACTTCACCGGCCAGCGCTCGCTGGGCGCCGGCGAGCTCTGGCTCTACCACCGCGACGGCGGCGACGGCCTTCAGCTGACGAAGCAGAAGAACGACCAGCAGGACCTCGGTGAACCGGCCGTGTCGCCGGACGGCCGCTACGTCTACTTCAGCGAGGACGTCAGCGCCGGGCCGACCTTCCAATACAACAAGGATCCGCACGGCCTGATCTACGCCATCAAGCGCCTCGACCGCCAGACCGGCGAGATCGAAACGATGGTGAGCAGCCCCGGCGGCGCCGTGCGCCCGCAGCCCTCGCCGGACGGCAAGACCCTCGCCTTCGTGAAGCGTGTGCGCGAGAAGTCCGTGCTGCACCTGATGGACCTCGAATCGGGCCAGGTGCGCCCGCTGTGGGACGGCCTCGAGCGCGACCAGCAGGAGGGCTGGGCGATCTTCGGGCCCTATGCGAACTTCGACTGGACGCCGGACGGCGCCGCGCTCGTGGTGTGGGGCAAGGACGGCCAGTTCTGGCGCGTCGACGCGGCCAACGGCGAAGCGACGAACATCCCCTTCACCGCCGAGGTCGAGCAGCGCGTCACCGAGGCCCCGCGCCAGCAGAAAACCCTCCCCGCTGGCACGTTCGAGCCGCGGATGATCCGCGATGTCGCGACGTCGACGGACGGGAATCGCGTGGCCTTCCACGCCGTCGGCCGACTGTGGCTGCGCGAAGGCAACGGCGCGGCGCGCGCCCTCACCGATCGCGACGACCGCTTCGAGTACCAGCCGGCCTTTTCGCCGGATGGCACCAAGCTGCTGTTCACCACCTGGAACGACGAGACCCGCGGCCAGATCGTCGAGCGCGACCTGGCGAGCGGCAGCGAGCGCGTGCTCACCACCGTGCGCGGCATCTACTACGGCCCGCGCTATTCGCCCGACGGCCGCAGCATCGTCTTCGTCCGCGACAGCGGCAACTCGATGACCGGCAGCGCGTGGGGCCGCGATGCGGGCCTGTACGTGATGCCCGCCGCGGGCGGCGAACCGCGCCAGATCGCCGACGACGGCCGCGAACCGCAGTTCAATGCCGACGGCAGCCGCGTGCTGTTCCTCACCGGCGGCGGCCTGTCGAAGAAGCTGATGTCGGTCGGCCTGCACGGCGAGCAGCCGCGGCAAGTGCTCGACCTCAAGTACGTCGATGCCGTCAGCGTCTCCCCGGATGGCCGGCAGGTCGCCTTCACCGAACTGTTCAACGCCTACGTGGCGCCACTGCCCGAGACGGGCGTGGCGATCGCGCTGTCGAAGGACACCAAGGCCGTGCCGGTCACGGCGTTGACGACGCAAGTGGGCGCCTACCTGCACTGGTCGGACGCCGATTCGCTGCACTGGATGGCCGGCGGGAAGTACGTCAGTCGCGACCTCGGCGCCACGCGCGACGACGGCGGCGTGGCCATCGCGCCGAGCGTCGCCGTCGACACGCCGACGGAGACGGTGGCGATCACCGGCGGCCGCGTGGTGACCATGCGCGATGCGGAAACCACGCAGGAAGTGATCGAGGACGGCGTGGTGCTGGTGCGCGGCGACCGCATCGTCGCCGTCGGCCGCCGTGGCGAGGTCGCGATCCCCGAAGGCGCACGCGTGGTCGACGCCACCGGCAAGACCGTGGTGCCGGGCTTCGTCGATGCCCACGCCCATGCCAGCCACTTCTTCAGCGGCGTAATCCCGCAGGCCAACTGGACCTACTACGCCAACCTCGCCTTCGGCATCACCACGATGTTCGACCCGTCGGCCACGACCGAGACGGTGTTCTCGCAGGCCGAACTGGTGCAGGCCGGCCGTCTCGTCGGCCCGCGCGTGTTCTCGACCGG
>JAIXTZ010000320.1 GCA_027483745.1 Lysobacteraceae bacterium | reverse complement strand
CGACGACCTGATGCACGCCCTGTGCTGGATGAAGATGCGTCTCGCCGGCCTGCCCTCGACCGCGGCCGA
The DNA here is from genome assembly GCA_027483745.1 of Lysobacteraceae bacterium. Next base: position 12,050 of record JAIXTZ010000320.1, on the reverse strand, counting down.
GAAGCTCCCCGCGCCGCTCTCCGGCGGCATGAAGAAGCGCGCCGGGCTCGCGCGCGCCCTCGCCCTCGACCCGCCCCTGCTCTTCCTCGACGAGCCCACCGCTGGGCTCGACCCCATCGGCGCCGCCGCCTTCGACGACCTCATCCTCAACCTCAAGCGCTCGCTGGGCTTGACGGTGTTCCTCATCACCCACGATCTCGACACGCTCTACGCCATCTGCGACCGCGTGGCGGTGTTGGCTGACCGCAAGGTGGTCGCCTGCGCGCCGATCGCCGAGATCGAACGCTTCGAGCACCCCTGGGTGCAGGAGTACTTCCACGGACCGCGCGGCCGCGCCGCGCGACGCGAGGCCTGAACCATGGAAACCAAAGCCCACCACGTGCTCGTCGGCGCCTTCACCCTCGCGGTGGCGGTGCTCGCGATGCTGTTCGCGCTCTGGGCGGCGAAGACCGTCTCCGACCGCCAATGGGACGAATACGAGGTCGTCTTCACCGAAGCCGTCACCGGCCTGACCCGCGGTGGCGTCGTGCAATACAACGGCATCGCCGTCGGCGACGTCACCGAGCTCAAGCTCGACGCCGCCGATCCGAGCAAGGTCGTTGCCCGGATCCGCGTCGGCGCGGGCACGCCAGTGAAAACCGACACGACGGCGAAGCTCGCCTTCGTCGGCCTGACCGGCCTCGTGCAGATCCAGCTCAGCGGCGGCAGCCCGCAGAGCCCGATGCTCAAGGACGCCCGCGACGGCGAGGAGGGCGTGCCGCGGATCACCGCGCAAGAGTCGGCCTTCGCCAAGCTGCTGAATTCCTCCGAGGACATCACCACGACGGCCAGCGACGTGCTGATCCGCATCAACCGCATGCTCAACGACGAGACCGTGGACAACGTCTCGAAGACGATGGCCAACCTCGAGCAGGTGACCGGCACGCTGGCGGCCGAGCGCGGCGAGATCGCCCAGCTGCTTCGCGACGCGCGCTCCTCGGCCGAACGGCTCGACCGCGTGCTCGCCACCGCCGAAAGCACGATGGGCGGCCTGGACCGCAGCGTCGCCGCGCTCGACAAAGACCTGCCGCAGATCCTCGCCAAGCTGGATCGGACCCTCACCGAGTTCGAGGCGCTGTCGGGCAATGCGAATGCCTTGGTCGCCGAGAACCGCGGCGCCGTGCAGCAGTTCAGCCGGGACGGGCTCACCCAGGTCGGCCCCACGCTGGCCGAGCTGCGCAGCCTGCTGCGCCAGTTGAACCGTGCCGCCGCCAAGATCGAAGAACGTCCGTCCAGCGTCGTGCTGGGCAGCCCCACGCCCGAGGAGTTCACGCCGTGAGCCTGCGCCGAACCGCCCTGCCCCTCGCCCTCGCCGCCTCGCTCGCGGGCTGCCTCTCCCTCGGCGACAAGGCCGAGCTCGTCGTCTACGCCCCGCAGGTCACGCTGGCGCCCGACGACGCGTGGCCAACGCTCGACCGCACGCTCGCCATCAGCGAGCCGAACGCCAGCAGCCTGCTCGACAGCAACCGTATCGCCGTGCGGCCCAAGCCGTCGACGCTGCAGGTCTACGGCGGCGCCGTCTGGGCCGACAGCGCACCGGAGCTCGTGCAGTCGGCCCTGGTGGGGGCCTTCGCCGACCAAGGCCGCTTCCGCGCCGTGGTGCGGCCGACGGACGGCCTTGGCGCCGACCTGCTGCTGCGCCTCGACCTGCGCCACTTCGAGGCCTTGTATGCCGAGGACGCGAAGACGCCCACCGTCGTCGTCGACCTGCAGGCGACGTTGATGGACCAACGTAGCCAACGTGTGATCGGCAGCCGCCGCTTCCGCGCCGAGCAGCGCGCGGAGCGCGAGAAGCTGCCTTCGGTCGTCCCTGCGTTCGAGGCCGCGCTGGGCGACGTTGCCACGGCGATGCTGCCGTGGGTGCTCGAGACCGCGAAGGACGACTGAGCCCGCGCGTCGCGGGCCCACGCCGTCAGTTCGGCGCGCACCCCTGGCGTTCGCCGAGGGGAACCACGGCATCGTTCGCCGTCCACGTGCCCGGTACGCCGCCGACGTAGCTGGCGTTGAGCGTGAAGCCGGTGAGCGTCCCGTTGGCGTAGCGACGCTCGAGCGTGCCGACGCGGCTGCGCGTGGGGGTTCCCGGGCGCGTGCAGAGCGGGCAGAAGCCGGTGTTTTGCTCAAGAGGCAGGCTTTCGGTGGTCGGACCAATGCCGCCGCGCTCGGCCACCAGGTAACGCGGGACGCCGCGCGCGTCGTACGCGAACACGGCATAGAACTCGTAGTCCGGGAACAGCTGCACGCTGTAGCCGGTGCCCGCCCTGGCCGGATCGAACCAGTGCGCGCTGGCGTCAACCGGCTGCCCGCCGAGCGTCGGGCAGCCGCGCCCGAAGCTCACGAATGGCTCCGAGCCGGTCTGGCCGTCGAGCGTCCATGTCCAGGTGAAGGCGTCCGGGCCGGTGGGCGTCGCCGAGGCCTCGCCCACCGGCGTGAGGCGATTGCTGGTGCCGTTCCACGCGCTGCGGAACATCGTGGCGCGCCACACCCCGTTGGCGCCCGGGCGCGGCCCCTGGAGGTAATACCAAGTGCTGCTGCCGTCATCGAGGTAGGTGTACCAGAGCGCCGCCCAGTCCGTGCCGGCCGGATACACGAAGACCCCATGGCCGGAGCGCTCGGGGTTGAAGTAGCCGCCGGGACGAACCGTGGGCGGCACCGCGTCGATCGAGGCCGTGACGGTGGCCGTGGCGGTCGACGCCGACGCGTTCACCGGCGTGATGTACCAACGGCCCGCGGCCGGCGCCGTCACCGTGAGCGACTCATTGCCGGTCGCCCCATTGCCGACATGCGAGGCCTCTGCGCGGGCCGGCGCCACCGGGATCAAGGGCACGCCCGGGCCGCTGTTGCCCGGACGACGGGCGAGATAGACGTCAACATTGGCACTGCTCGCCGTCGTCACCGTCAGCCGGCTGGCGCCGGCAGGCACGTCGATGAACATGGCCTCGTGCGCTTCCGCCGCGGCGAGTCCGACCGTTTCCGCACGGCCGTGGGCGAGCGACACTGGCGCCCGCGGACCGGCGACGCGCGTCAAGGTGTAGGGAATCGCTCCCATAGGCTGCTGCCCCGGCGCTGCGGAAACCAGCACCGCGCCGCGACGGACCTCGCCCACGCCCCAGGTCGGATCGTTCCATCCCACCCGCACGGCGGAGCCCTGCCCGGCCGCGGCATTGCCCGGCCCAGTCGCCGTGAGCTTCGCAACCTCGGCGTCGGCCGCCGGCAACAGCGGCAGCACGCTGTGGCGAACCGTGAACTCCCCCGAACCCGAGCGGTTCCACACCATCGCCCAATACGTCTGGGCCGCCGGATCGCCGTAGTGCTCGACGTCGAGCACGCAGCGGGTCGTCGACTCGCACATCTGGTTGCGGGAGCCGGGCCCGCCGCCGTTGCCGACGATCAGCGACGTCTGGGTGCCGCCCGGCCCCTGCAGTTCGACCTCGATGCGATGTCGGACCGGCAGGCCGTTGGCCGGCGGAGGCACGCTGATGGCATGCCAACCCACGCCGTTGCTCAGGTTGTCGTAACGGTTGGTCGGCGTGGGGTCGGCACCGAGCGTGTATCGGGTGGTGGTCAGTGCGACGAGGCGCGTCCCGGCGAAGCGCGCGTTCGGCGAGGCCAGGCTCAGGCCCGGCACGGCCAGATCGAAGAACCCGCGGTCGCTGTCCACGTTGCGTGCCTGCGCGCCGGGCAAGCCCGTGACCGACGCACGGAGCGCGACCGGGAAGGTCAACGCGTCATCGATGCTGCCGCCGTTGCGACTCAGGCGCAGGCTGCCATAGAGCCAGCGGCCGTAGAGCCCCGGATCATCGATGCGGGCGCTGAACTGCAGCGCTTTGCTGGCCCCGGCGCCGATCGAGAACGTGGGTTCCGATGGCGTCAGCGTGACGCCAGACGGGCCAAAGAAGCTGACGCTGTAGCCGCCGCCGCCCACCAGGTCGGTGACGGTGCGGGTCAACGGCGAACACGTTGGCGCGCAACCATCGAAGACGAGCGACGGCAGGTTGAGGCTCGATGGCATCGCGCTGCCGGCGGCGAACTGTCCGGCGGGCACGACCAAGGCCAGCGGCGCGCGTATCGCGCGTGCGACGTCGATGCGCCCGGCACCCTGCTCATGGGCGGGCACGGACGGACCACCCACGCGACGCGTCACCGTGGTCCGCGCCGTGCCCATCAGCGCGGAGATGATCTGGTCCGCGCGCCAAGTGGGCTTCGCCGATCGCAGCAGCGCCGCCGCGCCGGCCACGTGCGGCGAGGCCATCGACGTGCCGGAAAGCGCGGCATCGCCGCTGCCCTGATGCGACGCGGACAGGATGCTGGTGCCAGGCGCGGCCAGATCCGGCTTGATGACCCCGGGCAGCACGATCGAGGGGCCGCGCGCGCTGCTTGCATTGAGCACGTCGGCATTCTCAGCCTGCGTCTCCACCTGCGCGCCGTCGATCTGCGCGCTGTGGCCGCTGCCGCTGCCCAGCCAGCGCAGCAGGGCCTGCGCATCCGTCCAGCCCAGGTGCGTGGTGGGGATGCTGTGCTCGTCGCCCACCGTCGACTCCCCCTCCGCCGCCGTGTTGAGCAGGACGGTGCCGGCACCACCGGCGAGGCGCACGTTATTGCTCTTCGCCACGCGCGCCTGCACGCCGCGGTCGCAGACCACGACCTCGCCGTTCCATCGGCCGGGCGACCACGGATTGCTGGCCCCGGTCACCGGCAGCGCGAGGTCGCCCGTGCCTTGGCTGCACAGCGGATGCTGGGGATCGCGGACGAGGGGCCGCGGCCCGACGCCCGCCGTGAGGCCCTGTCCGACCAGCACGCCGCCGTTGGGCGGAGCCGTCCCGCCGCCCGCCAGGCGAAGCCGATTGACGAAGCGGCGGCCATGGGTGGTGTTGGCCACCGACAGCACCCAGGGCGCGTCGCTTGGGCTGCGCACGGTCGCGACGTCGGGACCGCTGTTCCCCGCGGACACGGCAACGACGATGCCCGCGTTGCGGGCGTCGAGCATGGCGAGCGAATCGCTTCGGGCCCAGGGGCTGGCGTTGCTGCCGCCGATGGAATAGTTGATGACGTCGACGCCGTCGATGACGGCCTGGTTCAGGGCCGCCAGGGTCCACGAGCCCGGGCAACCCACATCTTCGCCCTCGCAGGCCTTGTAGCTGATGACGTTGGCACGAGGCGCCACGCCGCGGATCGTGTAAGAAAGCTGCCCGCCGCCGGCGAACGGGCGGGCGATGTTCACCGGGTTGCCCACCGCGATCCCCGCCACATGGGTACCGTGGCCGCCGCTGTCGACGCCGTTGTTCGGCTCCGTGTCCCCGGAGCCGGTGCTCATGTCCCAGAGGCCGATCAGCTTTGTGTTGCAGGCCGCCATGCCGGTGGCGCACAGGCCGAAGAAGCGCCCCCTCGGATTCGAATGCACATAGCCATCCGCCGGCGACACAGCGGCGAACGACGGATGGTTCGGGTTGATCCCGGAGTCGATGATGCCGACGACCACGCCTTCGCCGCGCGAAGCGACGCCGGCCGCGCCGCTCCAGACCTCCGGCGCCTTGACCAGCGCCGTCGAGACATCGTCCTGCAACTGATCGATGCGTTCGCGCTCCACGCCGACGATCCCCGGCACCGTGGCCAGCGCGGCCGCCTCGTCGGCGCTCAGCGACAGCGCCACCCCGTTCAGGACGGCGTCGTAGACAAAGAGGGGCTCCAACGGACGCCCCAGCTGCGCCGACGCCGCCTCGAGGCGGGCCTCACGGCGATCCGCGAGCTCTTGGCGGTAGGCCTGCACCGCGCTCGAGGCCATGTCGAGCCGCGCGGCCCCGGTCACCGCAGGCGAGGTCGCAGCAAGGTTGGCGCTGCCGCGCTTGGCTTGCCCACCGGTGTATGACGCCAACGCGGGTTCCGCGAAGCGCACGATCCAGGTCGAGCGCTGAGCGGGCGCATCGCCGCCTGCCGCCGCCGGGGCGTCCGTCGCCGAAGCGACCGCCAGTGAGAGGGAGAGCGCGAGCAGGGAGCGGCGTGCGGGCATCACGGGGGCGACATCCAGGGGCGATGCGCCGATCGTATCGAAGCGCAGGCTTCGTCCTGTCAACGCCCTCCGCCGCCCGCACCACGAGAAACCCCGGCCGGAGCCGGGGTCTGGGATCGCTCATCGACGCGCATCGGCGCCGTCAGGGGGAACACCCCTGCAGGCCGCCAAGCGGAACGACCGACTCGTTCGCCGACCAGGTGCCCTGCACGCCGTTGATGAAGGTGCCGCTCAGCGTCACGTTCGAGAAGGTGCCGCCGGCGAAGCTGCGCGAGAACGTGCCGATCACGGCGCGCGTCGGCGACGAGTTCCGCGCGCACAGCGGGCAGAACCCGTTGTTCTGCTCGAGGTTGGCGGAAGCCGTCGCGCCGCCGAATGCCGGGCGTTCGACGACGAGGTAGCGCGGGATGCCGAGGCCGTCGTAGACGAAGAGCGTGTAGAACTCGTAGTTCGGGAACATCTGCACGCTCAGGCCGGTTCCCGACCGGGCCGGATTGAACCAATGCGAACTGACGTTCAGCCGGCTGCCACCGAGCGTCGGGCAGCCGCCGCCGAAATCGCGCATCGCCTCGGAGCCGGTCTCGCCGTCGAGGTTGTACGAGAACACGAACTCGTTCGTGGCCGTGGGGCTCACCGTGGCCGTTCCGACCTCGACGAGGACGTTGGCACTGCCGTTCCAGGCGCTGCGGAACAGCTGACCCGTCCAAAAACCGTTCGACCCCGGCGCCGGGCCCTGCAGGTAGTACCAGGTCGGCGTGCCGTCGGTGAAGTAGGTGTACCAGAGACCCGCGAGCTCGCTACCGGCCGGGTACAGGAAGAGACCGTGGCCGCTTCGCTCCGGATTGAAGTAGCCGCCCGGACGGATGCTCGGAGCCGTGCCCGTGATGGTGGCCCGTAGCGTGAGCGTCGCCGTCGCCCCGGACGCGTTCACCGGCGTGAGGTACCAGCGGCCCGCCGGCGGGTTCGCCACCGTGATCGTCTCGTTGCCGCTCGCCGTCGTCGCGCTGGCCGTGGCGCTGCCGCGTGCGGGCGCCGCGACGATCGACGGAATGGCGGCGGCCGGGACGAGCGGGGCGACGCGGGCGAGGTACAGGTCGACGTTGGAGGCGCTCGAGGTGGTGACGGCGAGCTGGGTCGCGCCGGCCGGGACGTCGATGTAGGCGAACTCCTGGGCCGCACCGGCAGCCAACACGATGCTGCGGTCGACCCCCGCGGACAGGGCGTACGGCGACGCCACCGCCGAGGTCCGCGTCAGCTTGAACGGGACGCGGATGGCGTTGACCCCTGGGCCGCGATCGACGATGACCAGTCCGAAGCGCGACTGCCCGTTCATGAAGGTCGGATCGTCGTACACCAGCCGCGCGGTGAACGCGGTATTGGCCGGCACATTGCCCGGACCGGTGGCCTTCTGGCGCGCCGAGGGCCGGCTGTCGATCGTGGCCATCTCGAGGATCGCCGTGTCGCGGGCACCGGCCGCACTGGCGGTCCAGTTCTGCACCGCGGCCCAGACGGTGATCGGGACGTTGTTCCCCGGATGGGTCACGGTGAACGTGCACTGCTCCGTCGCTCCGGAGGAGTTGCTGACGCAGCGCTCCTCGGCCCGTTCCGGCTGGCCGTCGCCATCGCGGTCGACGCCGATGAACAGGTCGAAGTCCAAGGCCGACGACGACGCGGCCGGGGCGACGGTGGCGCTCACCTGCACCGCGTGGGGCTGCCCGTCGTTGAAGTTGATCGGCAGGGTGCGGAAGAACACGCCGTCGGACAGATTGTCGTAAGGATCCTGATTGGTGGTGTCCTGCAGCAAACCCTGCTGCTGCGTGACCGGCACGACGAGATCGGTGGCGGCGAAACGTGCGTTGCCCAAGCTGACGACGTCGTCGAGGTCGAAGTCGGCGAAACCGCGATCGCCGCTGACCGTGCGGAGCTGCAGGCCGGGCGCCACGCCCGAAGACAGGTAGATGGCCACCGGCAGGGTGAGATCCGGCGTGCCGCCGCCGACGCGACGCAGGGTGACCGAGCCGTAGGCCCACGTGTTCAGCGGGCTTTGCGCATTGGTGCCGAAACGGAACGACAAGGCCTGCGATCCGCCGCTGGACAGCGTGAAGGCGCTGGGCGTCGCGGTCATCGACAGGCCGGTCGGCAGGTTGGCGATGACCTGGTACTGCCCGCCCGCCGCACCGGGCATCAGCGAAACCGTGCGATTCAGCGTGCAGCTCTCGATGCAGTTGCCCTCGGCGAGCGACGGCAGGTTCAAGGACGACGCGGTGGATTCGCTGGCGTTGCGGAACGCACCGGCGGGCACGTTGAACGCCAGCGAGGCATTGGCAGCCAGCGAAAGATCCACGGTGCCGGCACCGCGGTCGTGGGGCGTGGTCGCGGCACCGCCGCTCTGCTCGACGATGGCCGAGGCGCGTGCGGTCAGGGACAGCGCCGAGACGATCTGGTCGGCGTTCCAGCTCGGCCGCGCCCCGGCGAGCAGCGCCGCGGCGCCGGCCACGTGGGGCGCGGCCATGGACGTGCCGCTGAGTTCGATGAGGCTGTTGCCGGTCCGGCCGGCCGCGCGGATCGCCACGCCGGGGGCCGCGACATCGGGCTTGAGCACGCCGAGCGGGCTTACCGGGCCGCGGCTGCTGAAGTCGGCGAGGCGGTCGCCGGCCCCGGAGCGATCGTGGGTGACGGCCGCCACGGCGACGACCCATGGGGCGTTGGCGGGGGAGCCGACCGTTCCCGCATCGGGCCCATCGTTGCCCGCCGATGCCACCACCACGATGCCCGCCTCGCGGGCCGCGAGGAAAGCCTCCCAATCCGAGTTCACCGCGCCGCCGACGCCGAGCCAAGGGTTGAAGGCGTCGCCGCCGATGGAATAGTTGATGACGTCGACCTGGTCCTGGATCGCCCGGTCGATGGCGCCCAGCAGCGCGCTGCCCGAGTTCGGGCCGCAGGAGCGACTGTCCGGCGTGGAACCACAGGCCCGGTAGGCGATCAGGTTGGCGCGCGGAGCGACGCCGCTGAGGTCGACCACCGTGCCGTTGATCGTGCTGGTGACGGGGTTGCCCACCGCCGTGGCGGCGACATGCGACCCGTGGCCGTCCTGGTCCGGCGTAAAGGCCGAGGTGCCGGTCGCGCCGCCGGCGAGAAAGTCGTAGACGCCGATCAGCTTGTTGTTGCACGTGCCCGCATTCGCCGGCGTGGCGCACCAGCCCAAGAGGGCGCCCTTGGGGTTCGTGTGCGTGTAGCTGCCGGCCGTCGCCGCGAATGAGACGTGGCCCGGGTTCACGCCGGAATCGATCACGCCGACGATCACCCCCTCGCCGCGGCCCGCCACGCCGGCGCTGCCGGTCCAGATCGACGGCGCCTTGATCCACGCCGGTCCACGGTCGGTCAAGGCGAACCTTTCGAAATCGGGAGTGACGGCGCGGATCCCCGGCATCCCGGCCAAGGTTTCAGCCTCGGCGGGCGTCAGGTCCAGCGCCACGCCGTTGAGCGCGTGTTCGTAGACGAACTTCGGCGCCAAGTCGCGACCGAGCACACCCGACGCCGCGTCCAGGCGCCGATCGCGGAGTTCGCCGATGTAGGCGAGATAGGCCTCGGCCTCCGGCCGTTCGGGGTCGTACTGGGTCTGCCCCGTGACCGCGATGGCGACCGGCGCCAGAGCGGGATGCCGCCCATCCTTGGCCTCGAAGCCGCGGAAGAGCGGCGCCGCGGGTTCGTCGAAGCTCACGATGTAGGAACCACGGCTCGTCGAGGCCGCGGTCGTCGCCGACGCCAGCGGGCGGTCGCTGCGCGCCTGGACGGGCGAGGCCGCGGGGAGCGCGAGCGTGATCGAGGCGGCAAGGAGGAGCAATCGCATTGGGGGGTCCTGCGGAGAAGATGGAGGCTGAAGCAGCGCTGAGTGTAGCGGGCGTTTGACACGATTCCATGATTGCCGGCGCACGGCATCCGGAACGCCAAACCGGTCACAGTGCCCTGAACGCGGGAACGTGGTTTCGGATGACCGCGTTCGTGGACACTCGAGGGCGGCGGCCGCTAGCATCCGCGCCGATGGATTCCGCGCCCGCGGCCCTGCTCGTCGCGCGGGGCCTCACCTACCACCGCAACCAGGACCCGATCTTCGGGCCGCTGGATCTTCACGTCGAGGCCGGTGAAGCCGTGCTGGTCCGGGGCGGCAATGGCGCCGGAAAAACCACCCTGCTCAAGGTGCTCGCCGGCCTGCTGGAGGCCACCGGCGGCAGCGCGACCCTGCTGGGTGCCCCGGTCGATACCGACCACCTCGCCCGCCACTGCGCCTACCTCGGCCATCGGCTCGGTCACAAGGCCGAGCTCGGGGGCCTCGACAACCTGCGCTACGCCGCCACGCTGCAAGGCCGCTCGTGCGCCGAGGCAGAGCTCGAGGCGGCCTTGGCCGCCGTCGGTCTGGCCGGTTACGAAGACACCCCTGCGGGGCGGATGAGCGCCGGACAAAACAAGCGGCTGGCGCTCGCGCGTCTTTCGCTGCATCCGGGCAAGCTCTGGCTGATGGATGAGCCCTACGCGAACCTCGACCTCGACGGCATCGCCTTGGTCGACCGCATGGTCGGCGCCCACACGGCGGCGGGCGGCGCCGCCTTCATCACCACCCACGGCGCCTACGCGGCCCCGCCGGGCCGGGTGCGGGTGATCGAACTCCACGGCAGCCGGGCATGACTGGCGGACCGATTCCGGCACCTCCGATGGGCTGGGCCGCGGTGGCCCGCGCCCAGCTCCGTCGCGACCTCGCCCTTGTCTGGGCCCGCCGCGGGGATGCACTGCAGCCTCTGCTGTTCGCCTTGATGACCGCCAGTCTGTTCCCGCTGGCGCTCGGCGCCGAGCCGGGGAAGCTGGCGCCTCTCGCCGCGGGCGTGCTGTGGGTTTGCGTGCTGCTGTCCGGGCTGCTGGGGCTTGACGCGCTGTTCCGCTCCGACACCGAGGACGGCGGGCTCGAACAGATGCTGCTTTCGCCGTCGCCGTTGGCCCTTCTCGTCGGCATGCGCGTGCTCGTGCACTGGCTGACCACCGCCCTGCCCCTGCTGCTGGTCGCGCCGCTGCTGGCCTCGATGCTGCAATTGCCGATGGCGCTGCTGCCCATCCTGATGGCCTCGCTCGCCCTCGGCACGCCCCTGCTCAGCCTGATCGGCGCCGTCGTCGCGGCGCTCACGGTCGGCGTAAAGCGCTCTGGTATCCTGCTGCCCCTGCTCGCCCTGCCTTTGTATGTGCCGGTGCTCGTCTTCGGCGCAGGCAGCGTTGCGGCCGCGGCCGAGGGCTATGACGCGCTCGGCGCCCTGCTGCTTTTGGCCGGGGCGCTGGTGCTCGCGCTCGTGCTCGCGCCGCTCGCCGCGGCGGCGGCCCTTCGGATCGCGCACACATGAACGCCTTGCTCCTCTGGTTCCACCGCACCGGCTCGCCGCCCAACTTCGACCGCTTCTGCGCGCGCTGGACGCCCTGGTGCTTCGCCGCCGCCGTCCTCCTCATGCTGCCCGGCCTCTACGGCGCCCTGTTCTCGGTGCCGACCGACTACAAGCAGGGCGACAGCTTCCGCATCCTCTACATCCACGTGCCGGCGGCGTGGTCGGCGATGTTCATCTTCGTCGCGATGGCGGTGCAGGCCTTCATCGCGTTGGTCTGGCGCATCAAGGCCTGCGAGACCCTGGCCGTGGCCGCCGCGCCCGTCGGGGCCGCCTTCGCGGCCATCACGCTCATCACGGGCTCGATCTGGGGCCGCCCCACCTGGGGCACGTGGTGGGAATGGGATCCGCGCCTCACCTCGATGCTGGTGATGTTCTTCCTCTACATCGGCGTGATCGCGCTCCACAACGCCATCGAGGACCGCCGGGCCGCGGCCCGCGCCGCGTGCTTCCTGGCGCTCATCGGTGTGATCAACGTGCCGATCGTGCATTTCTCCGTGGACTGGTGGAACAGCCTGCACCAGGGCGACACCATCAACCTGACGCGCGGCGAGTCGCAGATGCACGCCTCGATGCTGTGGCCGCTG
>JAIXTZ010000315.1 GCA_027483745.1 Lysobacteraceae bacterium | reverse complement strand
CGCGGCCTCGACGGCAAGTGCTTCCACCTGGTCGACCCGGACCCGGAGCGCATCGGCGAGGTGATGAACACCTTCGCCCGCGCCGCCCACGCGCCGGAAATGAGCATGCGCATCGATGCGCGCATGTTCGCCGTGGTGCCGGGCTACATCCGCAGCGCCATCAAGAACCTGCCGCCGGTGCAGCGCTTCTCCAAGGCCGTGCTGAAGGACCTCAAGATTCCGCGCGAGGCGCTCGGCTACATCACCTACCCGACGCGCTTCGACACCCGTGAGGTCGAGCGTGCGCTCAAGGGCAGCGGCATCACGGTGCCAAAGCTCGACACCTACGCTTGGCGCCTGTGGGACTTCTGGGAACGCCACCTCGATCCGGACCTGTTCATCGATCGCTCCCTGCGCGGCAAGGTCGAGAACAAGGTCGTGCTGATCACCGGCGGCTCGTCGGGCATCGGCCTCGCTGCTGCCCACAAGATCGCCGATGCCGGCGCCAAGGTCGTCATCGTGGCGCGCGGCGAGGAGGAGCTCTTCAAGGCCCGCGACGAGATCAAGGCGAAGGGCGGCAAGTGCTTCGCCTACACCGCCGACCTCACGGACCTCGCCAGCTGCGACGAGTTGATCCAGAAGGTGCACTCGGAGATCGGCCCCGTCGACATCCTGATCAACAACGCCGGTCGGTCCATCCGCCGTTCGATCGAACTCAGCTTCGACCGCTTCCATGATTTCGAGCGGACGATGCAGCTGAACTACTTTGGCAGCCTGCGACTGATCATGGGCGTGTTGCCGGCGATGATCGAGCGCCGTGGCGGCCACATCATCAACATCTCGTCGATCGGCGTGCTCGCCAACTCGCCGCGCTTCTCGGCCTATGTGGCGTCGAAGGCGGCGCTCGATGCGTTCAGCCGCTGCGCACAGGGCGAGCTGTCGGGCAAGAACATCGCGTTCACCACGATCAACATGCCGCTGGTGAAGACGCCGATGATCGCGCCGACCAAGATGTACGACTCGGTGCCCACGCTCACGCCGGACGAGGCTGCCGACCTCATCGTGCAGGCGGTGATCGAGCGGAACAGCCGCGTGGCGACGCGGCTTGGCATTTTCGCCTCGGTGCTGAACGCGGTGGCGCCGAAGGCCTACGAAATCGTCATGAACACGGCGTACGAGCTGTTCCCTGACTCGGCGGCGGCGAAGGGCATCAAGGGCATGCGCGAGGGCGAAAAGCCCACCAACGAGCAGATCGCGTTCGCCGCGCTGATGCGGGGCGTGCACTGGTAGTCGGCTTTACGTGGCGCCTAACGACGAAGGCCCGCGCGAGCGGGCCTTCGTCGTCTCGAACGCCGCCCTGGGTTGGCGTCATGTCATGCGCATCGACGCCAGCGCACGTCGCTGCCGCCGCTGGCTTCCATCTGCAGTCGCACGTCGCGAAGCACCGGGTGCTGGTTCGCCAGGGAGCAGGCTTTCTCGACACCCAGGTCGATGCTGACGCGCGGGCGAAGGGCGACGACCATCGTGCTGGCGCTGGACCAACTGGCGCGCTCGACTTCCGGAAGCGAGGTGAGGGCCTTCGCGGCATTGGCTCGCCGTTGCGCGTCGCTCTCGGCGGTTGCCACGGATGCCGTGGGCGATGCTTCGATGGCTTCGTCAGGCCCGGTCGGCACCGCACGTGTCGGTGTCGCGGCAGGCGCCTCCGCCAGTGTGGACGGCGCCGCGTCGGACCGGCTCATCCACCCCATCGGCAGCTCGTTCAGGTCCCCGCCCCAGAACACGATCGCGAGCCCGAGGACCGCGGTACCGATGCCGGCCAAGCGTCTCGGGCGCTCCACCAGCGCTTCCGCTTCCGCGGCCACGCCGTCGCGCGCCGCCGCATCGAGGACGTCGCGGACCTTTGCCCACACCGTCGCGCCGTCGAAGCAGGTGATCTTCATCCGCGCGGCTTGGGCCAAGGCGTCGCGATCAAGGCTGCCCAGCGTCGCGACGATGACTTCATCCTGTTCCGCCTCCTGTCGTCGGCGTTCCGCATCAAGAAGGGCCGTCGCACCAATGTGGTAGCTCGTGCCGTGTTTGTAGATCAACAGGACTCGGCTGCCGCCACGGAGGAGGTGGCGCTCCGCAAGAGGCATCCCGCCCGGACCGGTCAGCTCGGCCGATTGTGTGTATCCCTCTCGTGCAAGGGCCTGGACGAGGAGGTCGAGCGCTTCGCGCCAGCGACGGGTGTCAAGGACTTCGATGCCGATCCGCTGGGCGTGGGCCCGCTTCTGGACACGATCGAACCAAAGGCGGCTGATGAGCACCAGGGCGATGGCGACGGCAACGGCGATGACGATCGAGACGGCAACGGACATGGGTTCTGACGCCGGAAGTGTCGGAAGAGGGTAGCGTCTTGCGATGCACAAAAAAACACGACGCCCGTGGGCGTCGTGTCGTCAGGGTGCCCGCGATCCGGAGGCCATCCGCGGGGGAGGGAGCCGAGGGCCCGGGCGGAACGCGGGCAAAACGGTTTCAGCCCAGCGGCGCGTCCGGTGCCGCGATCGGCGCGAGGGCCGCCTTGCGGGCCTTCGTCGGCTTGGCGACGGCCTTGGTGCTCGCCTTCCTGACCGGCTTGGCGGCCTTCTTTGCTGGCTTGGCCGCTGCCTTCTTCACCCCTTTGGCCGGCGCCTTCGCGGCGGCCTTGGTCGCCGGGACGGCGGTGCGCTGCTTCAGCGCCCGCGTCAGCTGGTCAACGCGGCCGGTCAATTCCAGCAGGTCTTCTCGGCTCGGCACGCCGAGGCGGGTCAGGGCGCGCTGCACGCGCTCTTCGAAGACCTTCTCGAGGCGATCCCAGGTGTCGACGGCGCGCTCGCGCACGGTGCCCACGCGCTCCTCGACCGCGTCACGCACCGCGTCGACGCGGCCGGTCGCCAGCTTGCGGGTGGCCGTCTCGATCGTCGAGCCTTCCTTGACGAGGGCATCGAACAGCTTCGAACCTTCATGCTGAGCGCGCTGGAAGGCCCCGACGCCGGCCAGCCAGATCTGCTGCGCCGAATCGGCCAAGCCGCGGGAGAGCTGCTCCGCCTTGGCCTGGAGGTCGGCGGGCGACGCCGCCGCCGAGGGGGTCTTGCGGGTCGACTTTTTCAGCTTGGCCATGAGCCTTTCCTGCACCTTGGGTGAGCGTAGCGTGCGCGCAGTCTCAGGAGCGTGCCTAGAGCATTCACACCAGAGCCGTGTTCACGGACGGGCTTTGCGTGCGGTGGTCCGGGGGCGCTTCGACGCACGTTTTCCGGGGGGCGCGTCGCGCTGCAGCATCGCCTCGATGTCGTCGAGCGAACGTCGGAGCCGAGCGGTGGTTTCCGTCTGTGGCCGGCGACGGGCGACGCCGTCCAGGATCGAAGGATTGGGCGCGTCGAGGAATTCGTCGCGCAGACGCAAGCCGTGGCGGGCGAACATCGGCGCCAGCTGCTCCCGGCGCTCGCGCAGGTCCTTCAGCGTGGCGCGGAAGGCGTACTCGCAGACCTTCACGCGGTTGTCGTAGCTGAAGACGCTGGTGAAGAACATCTCGCCGTCGTCCTCGTCCGGCTCCATGACGATCTGGTCGGTGTCCGGGTACTGGCGGGCGTACTTCTCGAGCCCGACCTGCACGCGCGACTGCAGCAGGGTGCGGAAGGTCTGCGAGAGCACGACCGGCAGGCCGCCCTCCGCGAGTCGGTCGAGGCCGGCGGGCCGCTTCCCGCCGCGGCTGGCGTTGAACGGGACGAAGGGGTTCACGCCGAGCAGCAGGTCGATGCCTTTGTCCAGCGCCACCGAGGCGTGCATGGTGCGGCGCAGGGCGCCGTCGACGAAATGGTGGTCGCGGATGCAGACCGGCGGGTATAGCCCGGGCAGCGCGGCGCTGGCTTGCACCGCGCGCGAGATCGGCACGTCGTCCCAGTCCCGTGAGCCGAAACGCACGGCCTTGCCGCTGTCGAGGTCGACGGCGATCACGTAGAGCGGCCGGTCGAGCTCGCGGAAGTCGTTGCTGCGCCCCTGGGTGGTGAACAGGTGGCGCAGGAAGCCCTCCACGCCCGCGTTGTCGAACAGGCCATTGGGGATGACGCCGCCCATGCGCGTGAGCAGTTCCCCCAACGACGCGTTGGTTGGGTCGGCCAAGGATTCCCGGGCCCAGTTCAGCAGGAGGCCCGGGGCGCTGGCGGCACGCCGCAGGTATTCGCCGAACGCGGGCTTGAGGAAGATTTCCGGCCGGAAGTGCACGTCGGCGTCGCCGGTCAGGAAGATGCGGCACATCTCCTCGGTGCTGAGCCGGTTCACCAGCCCGGCGGCGATGAACGCGCCAGAACTCACGCCGACGTAGCAGTCGAGTCGAGTCAGATCGAGGCCTTCGATGGCGCGGTCGAGGGCGCGCAGGGCGCCAAGCTCGTACATCCCGCCCGTAGGGCCGCCGCCGGCGATGGCGAGACCGATGCGGCCCTGGCTGGGCGTGCGGGGTTTGGCGGGTTGGACGACGAGCATTGGGTCGTGGGTGCGGCCGATACCGCTCGATTCTACTCACGAACCCATGCCGCCGTTCTGGCGCGTGCGTCCCGGCCGCCGCATCATCAGGGTCCCCACGGCCGCCTTCCGCCATGACCGACGACGCCCACCATCGCGCCCGCCTGAAATCGGCGATCGCGCGCCGCTTGTACTGGCGTTCCGAGGCATTCCACGCCGACCGCCGTGAAAACACGTCGCCGCGCCTCGCGGTCCTGCGGGCTTGGCAGTCGCAACGGCTGGAATCGAGCTTCGCGGACGTGCTCGCCGACCCGCGAATGCACGCGGCCGCCCGGTTCTTCCTGAGCGACCTCTATGCCGACCGAGACTTCAGCGGCCGCGATCGCGACGTCGACCGGATCATGCCGATCATGGTCCACCTGCTCCCGGACACCATGCTGCGTGCGGCCCGCGATGCGATCGAACTGCACGTGCTGAGCCATGCGTTCGACTTGCGCATGGTGCGTGCCATGGATCGCCGGCGATGGATGAAGCTCGATGCCACGCGCTACGGCGAGGCCTACCGGGAGGCGGGGCAGCCGCGACTCCGGCGCCGCCAGATCGCGCTGGTCGTCTCGGTCGGACGGAGCTTGGATGCGGCCGTGCAGCGCCATGGCGTGCATCGGCTGCTTCGCGCGTCGCGCCTGCCGGCGCGCGCCGCCGGTCTTTCGGAGCTGCAGGGCTTCCTCGAGCGGGGGTTCGACGCCTTCGCGAAGCTTGACGGCGCCGACCGCTTTCTCGAACGCGTGGCGCACGGCGAGAGCGAGGTCAGTCGACGACTGTTCTCCGGCGATCCCGACCCGTTCCGACCCTGATCCGGGTGCCCGATGACGAGGGCGCCGAACGCCTCAGCGGAACTGCTCTTCGATGACTCGGTCGATCTCGCGCTCGATCGAGCCCTTCAGCGCGAACAGCAGGAAGCCGAGCCGCACCATCACGTGCACCTCTTTCGCACTCACCGCGATCTGTCCTTCGACGCCGCTTCGGGTGAACTGCAGCGTGTTGCCCTTCCAGCCGTAGTCCACGTCGAAGCGTTCGGCGATGCGTTCGGCGATACGCTCCACCCGCGCCTTGGCTTCCTTCAGCGGCACGGAATGCGTGCGGCGGATGTCGATATCGGTCATGGGGCCCTCCTGGGCGGCGATTCTGTGCCATGCGATGGCGCGCCGGCCAGTCCGTGAAGCCTGTGCTACCTTTCGCCGCGCAGGAGGCCTAATGCGACTGACGTTTCCGAACGGCGAGCATGCCGCGGTCAATCTCGAGCACGGACAGGTCGGCGTCGGAAGCGCCGCGGGTGGCGGGACGACCGTCGCGATCGCGGGCCTTGCGCCGCTGCATGCCGTGTTCGCGACCGGTCGACGTGGCCATTGGCTGACGGTGCCGCAGGGCGCCACGGTCATCGTCAATGCCCGGCCGGTGAAGCGCATCGCCTTCCTTCGTGCGGGTGATCTGGTCTGTCTTGCTGGGGTTCAGGTGCGCGTGGAATCCGACCGGCCGCCACCGGCGCCGGCAAACCCGGAAGCCCCGGCTCGCCGGCGCATTCAGGAGGAAGGTTCGGCCTTCGCCGCCGCCAAGGCTTCCTTGCGCGGCCTCAGTGGCGCGTGGTTTGGTCGCTGCCTGCCGCTGTCGTCGGCGCGGGTCTTGGGTCGTGGTGCAGGCAGCGACGCTCGCCTAGAGGGGCCGGGCTTGCAAGACCGCCACGCGCAGATCGATATCGAGGATGGCGCCGTGGTGCTGCGAACCTTGTCCCCGGCAGCCCTGGTGCGCGTCAACGGCCATGCCGTCCGCGGCGCGGTGCTTTCGCAGGGCGACCAGATCGAGCTTGGCGACCAGCGCTTCGTAATCGAATCCCCCGGCTTGGGGCAGGCCAGCGAGGGCGGGGCGACGCCTGCGCCGTTGCGGCGCGACGTGTCAACGACCACCTCGATACCCTCGATCAACGCTCCGAAGGCGCCTTCCCCCGCGCTTCCGACGCCGAAGCGTGATCTCAGCGGGCTCTACCTGCTTGTGGCGGCCGCGGCCGCGCTGGCGGCGGCACTCACAGCCTTCTTCGTTTACGCGCCGAAAAGCTGATCCCCCCGCCCGCGTGATGCCCCAGAGGGCATTTCGAGATTCGACTCTAATCGCACTCACTACTGTCGACGGATTCTCGACGCGTGCTAGCGTCGACCTTTCATTCAACGGAGGTGCGGTGATGTCGCGGGGATACAACTTCAGTGCCGGTCCGGCCGTACTTCCGGAGCCGGTGCTGCGCCGGGCGCAGGCCGAACTGCTCGAGTGGGGCGGTGAACGCGCCTCGGTGATGGAGGTGTCGCATCGCGGCAAGGCCTTCATCGCGGTGGCCGAGAAGGCCGAAGCCGATCTCCGCAAGCTGATGGGCATCACCGACGACTACGCCGTGCTCTTCCTGCAGGGCGGCGCCACCACCCACTTCGCCCTGCTGCCGATGAACCTGGCTGCCGCCGGCCAGCGTGCCGACTACCTCGTCACCGGCGCCTGGAGCAAGAAGGCCGCGAGTGAGGGCAAGGCCCATTCCGCCGTCCAGGTCATCGCCGACACCGCCGGCTCGAACTACACGACCCTGCCCGCGGCGGGTTCTTACTCGATCGGTGCCGACTCGGCCTTCGTCCATCTCGTCGCCAACGAAACCATCCACGGCGTCGAGTACCCCGACGCCATCGCCACCGGCGACGTGCCGCTGGTCGCGGACTTCAGCTCGTCCATCCTCTCGCGCCCGATCGACGTCACGAAGTACGGGGTCATCTACGCCGGCGCGCAGAAGAACATCGGCCCCTCGGGTCTGCTCGTCATGGTGATCCGCAAGGACCTCCTGGAACGCGCCGGCCAGCGGCGCGCCAAGATCCTCAGCTACAAGGAGCACGCGGCGCAGGGCTCGATGCTCAACACGCCGCCGACCTTCAGCTGGTACCTCGCCGGCCTGGTGTTCGAGTGGATGCTCGAGCAGGGCGGTCTCGCCACGTTCGAGGCCAACAACCGCCGCAAGGCCGAGGCCCTGTACGCCGCCATCGATAGCAGCGGCGGCTTCTACCGCAACCCGGTGGCGCTGAACGCCCGTTCGCTGATGAACGTGCCATTCATGCTGAAGGACGCCGCGCTCGACGCTGCCTTCCTGAAGGAATCGGAGGCCGCCGGCCTGCTGGCGCTGAAGGGCCACCGCGACCTCGGCGGCATGCGCGCCTCGATCTACAACGCGCTGCCGTACGAGGCGGTCGCCGCCCTCGTCGACTTCATGGGCGATTTCGCCAAGCGGCACGGGTGAGCCATGGCTGACGAACTGCAGACGACGGCCGGGGGGGGCGGTGTGCCGCTCGACCTCGGCCAGGTCCGGGCCCGCATTGACGGCATCGACGAGACCATCCAGCAGCTGATCGCCGAGCGCGCCCGCTGGGCGCAGCAGGTCGGCCGAGCCAAGGGGCCGCTGAAGGCGGCTGTCGACTACTACCGCCCGGAGCGCGAGGCGCAGGTGCTGCGCCGCGTGATCGATCGCAACGAAGGGCCGCTGGCGGACGAGGTGCTGGTGCGCCTCTTCCGCGAGATCATGTCGGCCTGCCTCGCCCAGCAGGAGCCGCTGAAAGTCGGCTATCTCGGCCCCGAAGGCACCTTCTCGCAGCAGGCGGTGCACAAGCACTTCGGCCATTCGGCCAAGGGCCTGCCCCTGGCCAGCATCGAGGAAGTCTTCCAGGAGGTGGAGGCGGGCAACGCCGACTTCGGCGTGGTGCCGGTCGAAAACTCGGGGCAGGGCACCATCCAGTCGACGCTGGACATGTTCCTGACCTCGTCGCTGAAGATCTGCGGCGAGGTCGAGCTGGGCATCCACCAGTACCTGCTCGGCCGCACGGGGCGCATCGAGGACATCGAGCGCGTCTATGCGCACCCGCAGTCCCTGGCCCAGTGCAAGGCCTGGCTGCGCGCCAACCTCCCGAAGGCCGAACTGGTGCCCACGCCGAGCAATGCCGACGCGGCCCGCCGTGCCCGCAATGCCGATGATGCCGCCGCGCTGGCGGGCGAGTCGGCGGGCCACGTGTATGGCTTGAAGACGATCGCTGGCCCGGCCAACGACCGCGCCGACAACACCACGCGCTTCCTCGTGCTCGGCCGCGAGTTGCTGCCCACGTGCGGCCATGACCGCACCTCGCTGCTGGTCTTCGTCAACGACCAGCCGGGCGCGCTGTTCGGCATCCTCAAGCCCTTCGCCGATGCAGGCCTGTCGCTGAACCGCATCGAGTCGCGGCCGGCCCATACCCGGCGTTGGGAGTACGCGTTCTTCATCGACGTGTCCGGCCATGTCGACCAGCCCGAAATGCAGGCGGCCCTGCAGCAGCTCGGCGCCTTCGCCTCCTCGGTGAAGATCCTCGGGTCCTACCCGGTGGCGGTGCTCTGATGGGGCGTGATTTCGGCGCCCTGGCCAGCCCGGGTATCCGCGGCCTCGCCAGCTACGACCCCGGCCATGACATCGTTGCCCTGCGGAACAAGGCGGGCGACCAGGGGCTGCTCGAACTCGGTGGCAACGAGAGCGCCTGGGGCCCCAGCCTGCTGGCCATGGCCGCGCTGCGTTCCGAGTTGGATACGCTTGAGCTCTACCCGGACCCGCGCGGCGGCGTGCTCAAGCACGCGCTGGCTGAGGCCTTCGGGGTTCCACGCGAGCAGCTGCTGCTCGGCAACGGCACTCATGAGCTGCTGATGCAAGTGGCGCAGGTTTTCGCCGGGCCGGAGCGCCCGGTGCTGGTCTCGCGCTATTGCTTCGCGGTCTACCCCTTGGCGGCGCAGGCCGCCAACGCCCGGCTCGATGTGGTCGAGGCCCTGCCCAAGGACCACCCGACCCAGCCGCGTGGCCACGACATCGACGCGATGATCGCCGCCGTGACGCCAGCCCACGGGCTGGTGATGCTGGCCAACCCGAACAACCCCACCGGCACGTGGCTCACCACGGCCCAGATCGAACGCCTGCTGCAGGCCGCCGGCCCCGACACGCTGGTGGTGCTCGACGAGGCTTACGGGGAATTCCTTGACCAGCCGGGTTGCGAATCCGCTTTAAGTTTGCTTGGTAAGTATCAGAATCTATTGGTGACGCGCACCTTCTCGAAGCTGCACGGTCTGGCCGCGCTGCGCGTGGGCGTGCTGGTGGCCGACCCTGGGGTTGTGGCCGTCATGGAGCGCGTCCGGGAGAGCTTCAACGTCAACAGCCCGGGGCTCGCCGCCGCTGCGGCAGCCCTGAAGGACGAGTCCCACATCGCCACCGTGCTGCACGAGACGGCCGGCAACCGCGAGGCCCTGGCCATCGAGCTGAAGGCCCGAGGCTGGTTCGTCCACCCCTCGCAGACCAATTTCCTGCTGGTCGATTTCGGCGCCCCCGAAACCGCCGCCGCCATCGATCGTGGCCTGCTCGCACGCGACATCGTCGTGAGGCCGATGCGCGGCTACGGCCTGCCGCAGTGCCTGCGCATCACGGTGGGCAAGGTCGAGCAGAACGCCCGGCTCTTGAAGGCGCTTGATGCCGTGATGGCCGAGGCCGGACTGTCCGCACCCGCCGCCGGAGCGTCCGCATGAGCGGCAGCGCGGCCTCGTGGATCGCCGCCCCCGGCCGACCGCTGACGGGGCGGCTGCGCGTCCCGGGGGACAAGTCGGTCTCGCACCGCTCGGTGATGCTCGGCGCGCTGGCGCAAGGCACGACCCGCGTGAGCGGCTTTCTCGAAGGCGAGGACACCGTCGCGACGGCGGCCATCCTGCAGCGCTTGGGCGTTCGCATTGAGGCCTCTGGCGAGGGCGAGCGCATCGTCCATGGCGTGGGTTTGCGGGGCTTGCGGCCCGCTGACGGCTCGCTGGATTGCGGCAACGCCGGCACGGGCATGCGCCTGCTGGCCGGCCTGCTGGCCGGGCAGGCCTTCGAGAGCACGCTGGTCGGCGATGCCTCCCTGAGCAAGCGGCCGATGCGCCGCGTCATCGACCCGCTGGCGCGCATGGGCGCCCGGATCGACAGCGAAAGCGGATTGCCTCCGCTTCGAATCCACGCGAACAATGTTCTGCAAGGCATTGATTATGAATGCCCTGTGGCCAGCGCGCAGGTGAAGTCCGCGATCCTTCTCGCCGGCCTGTACGCCGAGGGCCCGACCACGGTCCGCGAGCCGCACCCGACCCGCGACTACACCGAGCGGATGCTGTCCGCCTTCGGGGCCGACATCGATTTCGCGCCGGGGATCGCCACGCTGCGCCCCGGTCGGGTGCTCACGGCCACCTCGGTCGACGTCCCGGCCGACTTCAGTTCCGCCGCGTTCTTCCTGGTGGCCGCCAGCGTCATTCCCGGTTCGCACCTGGTGCTGGAGCGGGTGGGTGTGAATCCGCGCCGCACCGGGCTGCTTGAGGCGCTGCGCCGGATGGGCGCCGATCTCACGGTTCGCCCGGCGGGCGAGCAGGGGGGCGAGCCGGTGGCTGACATCGAGGTCCGGGCGGCCCGCCTGCAGGGCGCGGCGATCCCGGAAGCGCTGGTGCCCGACATGATCGACGAGTTCCCGGCCCTGTTCACGGCGGCTGCGCTGGCCGAAGGCACGACCGTTGTCAGCGGCGCGGCCGAGCTTCGGGTGAAGGAGTCGGATCGCATCGCGGTGATGGCGGCAGGCCTGAAGGCCCTCGGCGCGACCATCGAGGAAACCCCGGACGGCGCGATCATCACCGGCAGCGGCTTCACCGCGAATGTCGCCGCCACGCCCAGCGAAGCGCGAGCCGGGCGGCTCCGGGGTGGGCAGGCCGACAGCCGTGGCGACCACCGCATCGCGATGAGCTTGGCCGTCGCCGCGCAGTGCGCCGAGGGCGAGGTCGCCATCGATGATGTGGCGAACGTCGCGACCTCCTTCCCGGGCTTCGAAACGCTGGCTCGAGGGGTCGGGTTCGGGCTGCGACTCGCGTAGACTGCCGCCCCGCATGAGTCCTTCGACCTCCCGCGGCCGCGATCCGGCCACCGCCGCCGGCGCTCCCGCGCCCGTCCTTACCATCGACGGGCCGTCCGGGTCGGGCAAGGGCACCGTCAGCCGCATGGTGGCCCATGCGCTCGGCTGGCATTACCTCGATTCCGGCGCGCTTTATCGCGCGGTCGGCCTGGCCGCTGCATGGGAACAAATCGACCTTTCCGATGCCGAGGCGGTGGCGGCCTGTGCCTCGCGCACCGTCATTCGCTTCGATGGCGACGGTGAAGGCGAGCCCAAGGTCTGGGTCAACGGCAAGGACGCGACCCACCAGCTGCGCATGGAAACCGCCGGTGCGGCGGCCTCCGCCATCGCCGCACACCCGCCCGTTCGCGGCGCATTGACCGATCTTCAGCGCAGTTTCCGCGCTGATCCCGGCCTGGTGGCCGATGGGCGCGACATGGGCACGGTGATCTTCCCCGATGCCCCCTTCAAGGTCTTCCTGACCGCCAGCGCCGACGAGCGCGCCCGGCGCAGGCATAAGCAGTTGAAGGAAAAGGGGGTTTCTGTTAATTTCGACAGTCTTCTGCACGAAATCTCGGCGCGCGACGAACGCGATGCCAGCCGTGCGGTGGCGCCCCTGAAACCCGCACCCGATGCGCTTTTCCTGGATTCCACCGGCCGGTCGATCGGCGAGGTGGTCCAGCACGTCCTGGCGCTCGTTCCCGACTCGATGCGGCGGCCGTAGTCGTCCGACTGCGGCACCGGCGACGCCTTCGTCGCTCCGCGATCCGTCGGAAGAACCGCTCCGGCGCGCATCCCGCACGCCGGTTTTCCCACGCATCGCAAGATGCATTGCAGGTGGGCGCGTCGCGCAGGAATGCGGACGAAAGCCTGATGTCCAACCAGAGAAACT
>JAIXTZ010000352.1 GCA_027483745.1 Lysobacteraceae bacterium | reverse complement strand
GTGCCGCGAAGACGGACGACGTCGTGGGCGGTGTAGTTGCGGGTCACACCCTTCCAGCGGGGGTTGGTGGCCCAGTCGTGCTTCAGTTGGTCGGCGGTCGGCAGCGTGCTCATGGCGGTGTCCTTGGGGGAGAAACGAGTGGTGGTGCGGGGAAAGAGGAACGAGTGGTGAGGCGAGGAAAGAGGAACGAGTGAGGGTGAGACGCGTCAGGTGGAAAGCAGCTCGCTCTGCACGAGCTGCGGATACGCGGCGCTGGTGAGGAAGGCTTCCAGCGTGTCGGCGTGGGTGAGGCGGTCGAGCAGGGCGATGGCGGCTTCAACGCGATCACCACCCGGCAATCCGCGGCGGTCGCCGATGACCGAGGGCAGGTTGATCAGCGCGCGCTCGAACAGCGCCCAATCCACCGGCGTGCCGTCGTCGAGGTGCAGCGGTTCGGCGGGAACGCCGTTCTTCGCGGCGACCTGCGGGTGGTGCAGCCAGCGCCACAGCTGGGTGCGGCTGATCTCGGCGGTGGCGGCGTCCTCCATCAGGTGGTGGATCGGCACGCAGCCGCTGCCGGCCAACCACGCCGCCATGTAGCGCACGCAGACATCGACGTTGTTGTCGAAGCCGGCGCGGGTGATGGTGCCGAGCGAGGGCTTGAGCAGGTCGTCGCGCGTGACCTGCACGTCCTCGCGCTTGACGTGGTGCTGGTTGGCCTTCGGCATGTGCGCGTCGAAGACTTCGCGCGCGATCGGGATCAGGGCCGGATGCGCCACCCAAGTGCCGTCGTGGCCGGCGGTGACTTCGCGCAGCTTGTCGGCGCGCACGCGCTGCATCGCGCGCTCGTTCGCCTCGTCATCGCCCTTGATCGGGATCTGCGCGGCCATGCCGCCCATCGCATGCGCACCGCGGCGGTGGCAGGTCTGGATCAGCAGTTCGGAATAGGCCTTCAGGAAGGGCTGGGCCATCGTCACCTGGCCGCGCTCCGGCAGCACCTTGTCGGCGTGGCGGCGCAGCGTCTTCAGCCAGCTGAAGATGTAATCCCAGCGGCCGCAGTTCAGGCCGACGATGCGGCCGCGCAGCGCGTGCAGGATCTCGTGCATCTCGAACACGGCCGGCAGCGTTTCGATCAGCACCGTCGCCTTCATCGTGCCCACCGGCAGGTTCAAGCGCACTTCGAGGAAGGCCATCACCTCGTCCCACAGGCGGGCTTCCTCCATGCACTCCATCTTCGGCAGGTAGAAGTACGGGCCGCGCTCGCGCCAGGCCAGGGTCTTGGCGTTGTGGAAGGCGAAGGTGGCGAGGTCGAACAGGCCGCCGCCCATCGGCTGGCCGTCGACCGTCACGTGCACCTCGTCGAGGTGCCAGCCGCGCGGGCGGACGATCAGCACGGTCTTGCTGGCCGGGTCCAGCGCGTAGCGCTTGCCGGTCTCCGGCGCGGTGAAGCTCAGGATGCCGTCGACGGCGTCGCGCAGGGCGCGCTGGCCGGTGATCTGGTTGGCGAAGGACGGCGCGTTGCTGTCCTCGAAATCGGCCATGAAGCAGTTGGCGCCGGAGTTCAGCGCGTTGATGACCATCTTCGGGTCGACCGGGCCGGTGATCTCGACGCGACGGTCCTGCAGGGCCGCCGGGATCGGCGCCACGGTCCAGTCACCTTCGCGGATGGCGCGGGTGTCGGCGCGGAAGTCCGGCAGCATCCCGGCATCGAACTCGGCCTGGCGGGCGACGCGGGCGGCCAGGCGCTGGCGGCGGGCGGGCTCGAACAGGCGGTGCAGGTCGGTGAGCAGGGCCTGCAGCTCGGGCACCAGGATCGTGGCCTCGCCCTCGACCGGGCGGCCGACGCGGCGAAAGCCGGTGGCGGCCTGCGTGGGGGAATCGGGGGTGCGGGTGGGCTCGGTGGCGGTGCTCATGGGGCGAAGCGGGTCCGTGCGGCAGGTTCGGGGCGGAGCGCGTCAGGGCTCCGGCATGGGGCCCAAGCTCACCCTCCGAGCGATTGTTGACAAAGCAAATCTGTGGATACGATGTATGAGTTCCTCAAATATCTATCGGAATCCATGGCCAACGTGACGCGAAAGCGCCCTCAAAAGTCGGCTTCTGAGCGGAAGCCCGAGGCCGATTCCGGCCGCTTCTACTACAAGGGCAGCCGCCTCAAGCCCTTGCAGGCCTTCTGCCAGGTGGCGCGCTTGGGCTCGGTCAGCCGCGCGGCGGAGGCCCTGTTCCTCAGCCAGCCGGCCGTCTCCCTGCAGCTCAAGGCGCTGGAAAGCCACTACGGCGTGCCCTTGCTGGAACGCGTCGGTCGACGCCTCTCGCTCACCCGCGACGGGCAGGCCCTGTATGACCTGGCGCGACCGCTGATCGACGGCTTCGAGGGCCTCGACGAGGCCTTCCGCGGCAGCCAGGGCGGGCTCGAGGGTGGCGAACTGCACATCGCGGCCGGCAGCTCCACCCTGCTGCACCTGCTGCCGGAGCCGCTGGCGGCCTTCCGCGCCGTGCGGCCCGACGTCCGCATCCACCTGCACAGCGTCACCGGTCAGGCCGGCCTCGCGAAGCTGCGCGCCGATGAAGTGGATTTCGCGGTGGGCGCGATGTGGGAAGTGCCCAACGACATCGACTACGCGCCGCTGCAGCGCTTCGACGCGATGCTGATCAC
>JAIXTZ010000293.1 GCA_027483745.1 Lysobacteraceae bacterium | reverse complement strand
TCCTTCTCCCATTGCTCGAGCATGCGCTTCACGACCTTGCGCTGCAGGTTCTCCTGCGAGCCGCACAGCGTGCAGGGGATGATCGGGAAGGCCTTCGCCTCCGCATACGCCGCGATGTCGGCTTCCTTCACGTAGGCCAGCGGGCGGATCACCGTGTGCTTGCCGTCATCGCTTTGCAGCTTGGGCGGCATGCCGCTGAGCTTGGCGTGGAAGAACAGGTTGAGAAAGAAGGTGGCCAGCAGGTCGTCGCGGTGGTGGCCCAGCGCGATCTTGGTGAAGCCGTTCTGCTCGGCGTAGGTGTAGAGCGCGCCGCGGCGCAGGCGCGAGCACAGCGAGCACATCGTCTTGCCCTCGGGCACGACGCGCTTCACCACCGAGTAGGTGTCCTGCTCGAGGATGTGGAAGGGCTGGCCGATGCCCTTCAGGTACTCCGGGAGCACGTGCTCGGGGAAACCCGGCTGCTTCTGGTCGAGGTTCACCGCCACCAGCTCGAAGCGCACCGGCGCCTTGGCCTGCAGCTGCCGCAGGATGTCGAGCATCGTGTAGCTGTCCTTGCCGCCGGACAGGCAGACCATGATGCGGTCGCCCTCTTCGATCATCCCGAAGTCGGCGATGGCTTGGCCCACCTGGTGGCGCAGGCGTTTTTGCAGCTTGTTGAATTCGTGCGCGTCGGCCGCGGCGGGGGCGGGGCGCGTCTCGGCGAGGGCCATGGGGCAGCGGGGTGTCGCGACGTGGGGCGCCATTCTACCGCCCCCGGGGCCCACCCCCTGCCCGGAGCCGGACGGCCCGGTGTAGGCTCGCGGGCGGCATGCACCCCTACGACCCCGGCCAACTCGCGCACCGCCTCGTGGAGCTCAAGAGCGAGCACCGCGACCTCGACGCCGCCATCGCGGCGCTGGCCGCCGGCCCGGACCTCGACGAGCTGCGCCTCAAGCGCATGAAGAAGCGCAAGCTGGCCGTGAAAGACCAGATCGCCTGGATCGAGAACCAGCTGATCCCCGACCTGGATGCGTGACGCGGGGGGCGTTCGACGCGAGGCGGAGGCGCGGAGCCTGCGATGGATGGTGGCGGCACTGGCCGCCGTCGCCGTGGTGCATGCCGCCAGCTTCGCCTGGACGTTCGCCAGCCACGACTTCATCCGCGACCTGCTGGCAGCGGGCGATATCGCGCGAGGCGACGCGTGGCCGCTGCGCGGTCCGGTCATCAACAGCATGGTCCACGTCGGGCCGCTCTGGTTCTACGTCCTGGCGATTCCGCTCGCCCTCGGGGGGGGGCTGCTGGCCGCGACCGTCTGGGCGGGCGCCCTGTCGACGCTGAAGGTCTGGGCGGCATGGCGGCTCGGGGCCGCGATCGATGGCGCACGGACAGGGCTGTTGGTCGCCGCGTTCGCGCTGCTGCCGGGCTGGACGCTGATCCACCAGCTCCAGTTCACGCAGACGCTCCTCCTCGAACTCTTCGTCTACGCCGCGCTGCTCCCCCTGCTCCGGCTCTGGCGCGGTGGCGCCGCTTCCGACTGGGCGATGGCGGGGCTCTGGCTCGGCCTCGCCGTGCAGGCGCACCCGGCCGCCCTCGTCCTGCTCGCCCCAATGGCGATGGTCGGACTGCGACGGCTGCCCCGGTGGCGTTCGGATGCGGCGTGGACCGCCCTCGGCGCGCTGCTGTCGATCGCCCCGATGCTGCCGATGCTGTGGGCGGAATGGATGGATGGCTTTCCGGCCATCGCCAGCCTGAAGGCGTTTGCCGCGACGCCGGAGGCGGCGTCGCCCCCGTGGGCAGCGCTCGGCATCCTCGAAGGACTCACCTGGCAGAACGCCCGGATCGTCGTCGAACTCGCCGAGCCGCTGTCCATCGACATGGCGGCCGGCGCCCTCCTCGCCACCATCGCCGGCTGCGCCGCGCTGGGCCTGCTGGGGTTGGCGCGCGACCCCGGCCGTGGCGCGAGGGTCGTGGCCGCATTCACCCTCGCGATCCTCGCGGCGCAGTGGGTGAGCCTGCTGCGCCCGACGTCGACCTACTACCTGGCCCTGGTCGCCTGGCCCTTCGTCGTGTTGACGCTCGCCCTGCTGGTGCGCGGCGTTGGCGCGTCGGACGAGGGCAGGGGCCGCGCCTCGATCGCCGTTGCCGCTGCGCTCGCCCTGTCCCTCATCGGCTCGGCCATCGTGATCGCCCAAGGTCAGTCCGGGCGCATCGTCCTGCCGCTCGCGGGCATGCTCGACGTGGTTCGCGGGCCCGCCGGCGCCGCGCCCGTCGCGACGATGCCCGCCTGGGCCACCGAGGCCTTGGCGCGCCGCACCTGCGGGCACGACGCCGTCGTTCTGCGCGGCGAGCTCGCCGCCTTCCTGGACTTCTACCAGGGCATTCCTTGGCGCTGGGACTGCCAACCCGCACCGCGCATCGCGTTGATCGATGCCCCGAGCGAGGGCGCGTCGATCGAGCTCGCGGTGATGAGCCCCGCGGCGCTGCGGGCCATCGGCTGGCCGCGCGCCGACTGGTCGACGGCGGCATCGATCGCGCCGGCTCGCATCCTTTCCGACGGCCCCGTCGTGCTGCAGCCGCGCCCGACCCTGCAGCATCCCCATCGAGACTTCGAGCCCGCCGAGCCGCAGGGCGTGCAGCGGATCGTGGTCACGCGTCCCGGCGAACTGCTGGCGGTTTACGCGCCGCTCTTCATCTTCGACGGTGGCACAATCCTCGAGGCGCGCATCGACGGCGCTGCCATCCCACCGCTCGTCTCGACCAACAGTGGCGCGGTCTTCGAAGCGCCGGCGCACCGAGCCACCGGTGACACCACGTGGACGCTCGAGCTGCTCGGACGCCGACCGGAGCAGATCGAGATCTTCACGCTCCGTCGCCCAAGCGCCGCGGCATCCGAGGAGGACTGACACCGATGCCCCACGCGGAGCATGAATCCACCGTCGCGATCGTCATCCCCCTGCACGACGAAGTCGCCAGCGTCGACGCCCTGGTCGACCGGCTCGCCGCCGCGCTGCCGGCGCTGGGCGCGAAGGCGCTTGCGGTCTTCGTCGACGACGGCAGCCGCGACACGACGTTCGCGCGACTCCAGTCGGCCTGCGTCCGCCTGCCCGCGCACGTCGCGCTCGTGGAGCTGTCCCGCAACTTCGGCAAGGAAGCGGCCCTTCTCGCCGGGATCGATGTTGCGCTCGATCGCCAGGCCTCGGCCATCGTGCTGATGGACGGCGACCTCCAGCACCCCCCCGAGCTCCTTCCCGACATGGTCGCGCAGTGGCGCGCCGGGGCGGACACCGTCGTGGCCAGGGCCTCGGGCGCACGCACGGCGTCATCGGCGCGGCGCGCCTTCACCACGATGTTCTACCGCCTGCTCAACGCGACGAGCCGCGTCGCCATCCCCGACGGCGAGGGCGACTTCCGCCTGTTGGACCGGCGGGTCGCCGCCGCGCTCGCGGAGCTGCGCGAGACGCAGCGCTTCACGAAGGGCCTCTACGCGTGGGTCGGCTTCCGGAAATCGCACATCGCGTTCGATCCGCCGCCCCGGTCCGAGGGCGGCAGCCGCTTCAGCGGCCCGCGTTTGCTGGCCCTGGCCGTCGACGCGATCACGAGCTTCACGGTCGCCCCGCTGCGACTGGCGCTGTTCGCAGGCCTGCTGATCGGCGGCAGCGCGCTCGCCTATGCCGCATGGATCGTCGCGTCGACGCTGTTCTACGGCCGCGACGTGCCCGGCTTCGCCTCGATCCTGACGGCCGTGCTCTTCCTCGGCGGCCTGCAGCTGGTCTGCACCGGCCTGCTCGGGGAGTACCTCGGACGGCTCTACGGCGAAGCGAAGCGACGGCCCGTGTACATCGTGCGCCGCGTGGAGGAGCGCGGCGGCTGATCAACCCCGGAAGGCGGGGCGCTCACCGGTCGTTCGCCCGACGGCACCGCTGGTGTCGCCGGTGATGTGGGTGATGGTCTGGCGCAGCTCGCGGCCGAGGACGATCTTCGCGTCCTTGTCCCAGGCCATCAGGGCCTCGTCGAAGTCGAGCTTGCCATTCGGGCAAAGCCAGACCAGGTTGAGCTCGCGCAGCTTGGCGATGAAGCCGCGGAACAGCGTCTTGTCGAAGAACTCCGGGGCCGCGGGCGCATAGAGCAGCGACAGGCGCTGCGCCGCCAGCTGGCAGAAGCTCTCGAGCTCGCTGGCGCTGATGCTGCGCGGGCCACGGCGCACGAGGGTGGCGATGGCGATGAAGTAGCGCTCGAAGGCCTGCTGCAGCGAATGCGCGATGGCGCGCAGGCGGAAGACTTCATCGGTCTGGCCCGGGCCGCGGGTCAGGAAGCCGCCGTCGTCGTCGCTCGCCACCGAGAGTAGGCCCTCCGCCACGAACAGGTTGATCGTCGCATCGAGGCGCTCGGCGAATTCGACGTCGTTCCAAGGCAGGAACAGCTCGGCCTTGATGAACGGGTAGATCGTCTTGCCGAGACGCAGCACGCCGGCGCGGCTGATGCGGCGGTTGTTCTGGAAGCACAGCGCGATCCAGGCCGGCGCGGCGAACAGGTGCAGCACGTTGTTGCGGAAATAGCTCTGCAGGACGGCGGTGTCGCCTTCCATCGAGAACACGTCGCCGAGCGGGTGCTTCACGCGGCGGATCACGCCCATCGACTCACCGT
>JAIXTZ010000164.1 GCA_027483745.1 Lysobacteraceae bacterium | reverse complement strand
TGCAACGCGAAGGGCTTGACGAGGTAGTCGTCGGCGCCGGCGTCGAAACCGGTGAGCTTGTGGTCGAGCGAGTCGCGCGCGGTGAGCATCAGCACCGGCGTCTGCTTGCGCGCGTCCTGGCGGAGGCGGCGGCAGAGCTCGAGGCCGTCCATGCCCGGCAGGTTCAGATCGAGCACCAGCGCGTCGAAGTCGTTGACCACGGCGAGGTGCAGGCCGGTGACGCCATCAGCGGCGAAGTCGACGGTGTGGCCGCGGTCCTCGAGGTAGTCGCCGAGGTTCGAGGCGATGTCGCGGTTGTCTTCGATGACCAGTACGCGCACGGGAATGTCCTACGACGGATGACTACGTGAGGAATATCAGCAGTTGACTGAAGAACGGCTGAGTTTGGCGACAGTAGGGCCCAAGTTGCAGGCAAAAAGAAAGGCCCGGCCGACACAGGTCATGTGCCGGCACGGGCCAAACAAGCTACTGCCCCGATTACCGTAATCCGCCTCAAGCGCCTGCGCGCTGACGGGAGTGACGGTCGGGGATAAGCCTAGGCCCGGCAAGGTTAAGTGTCCGTTAATCCGCTGGCCACGAAGGGTTAAGTTTTTCGAACTGCTCGCCGCCGGTTCGTTCTCATCGGCACCAGCGACAGCACGTGGTCGAGGATGGCACCCCCGATATCGACGCCGGAGGCCGCCTCGATGCCCTCCAGCCCTGGAGACGAGTTCACCTCCAATAGCAGCGGTCCGCGGCGAGATCGCAGCAGATCGACGCCCGCCACGCCCTGTCCAAGGTGCTGGGCGGCCTTCACGGCGACGGTTTCCTCCGCCTCGGTGAGGCGCACCAGGGCGGCCTTGCCGCCGCGGTGCAGGTTGGCCCGGAAGTCCCCCGGGGCGGCGTGGCGCTGCATGGCGGCCACCACCCGGTCGCCCACCACGAAGCAGCGCAGGTCGGCGCCTTTCGCCTCGCCGATGAACTCCTGCACGAGGAAGCTCGCGTAGAGGCCGCGGAAGGCTTCGATGACGCTGCGCGACGCCGACTCGTTCTGCGCCAGCACCACGCCACTGCCCTGCGTGCCCTCGTTGAGCTTCACCACGTGCGGCGCCGGGCCGACCATGTCGAGCAGCGCCGACGTGTCGTCGGGGCTGTCGCCGAAGGCGGTCACCGGCAGGTCGATGCCCACCGCGGCAAGGGTCTGGTGGCAGCGGAGCTTGTCGCGCGCACGAAGGATGGCGTCGGCGCTGCTCGGCGTGGCGACGCCCATCAGTTCGAACTGGCGCAGCACGGCGGTGCCATGGAAGGTCACCGAGTGGCCGATGCGGGGGATGACGGCGTCGAACTTCGGCAGCACGACGCCCTTGTAGCGCACCTCGAAGGCGCCGGGCGCCACGCGCAGCGCGCAGCGCAGCGGGTCGAGCACACGCACCGTGCAGCCGCGCTCGCGGGCGGCTTCGACCAGCCGCTGCGTGGAGTACAGCGCGGGATTACGCGACAGGAGGGCGATCTTGGTCGGCATCGGGTTCACCCAGGACGAAGGAGCGCTGCGGATCGACGAGGAAGCGTCCCGCCATCGCGGTACGGCCGAGCAGCATCGGGAACAGCATGTTCCGCCGCTGCGACAGGTTGATTTCGATCGGCCACGCCTCGCCCGCGAGGCGCAGCGTGGTGTGGATGAAGATGCGCTCGGTGCGGTGGCCACCGGAGTCGGTGACCATCCGCCGGTCGAGCACCGGCGCTTCCGCCCATTCGCCGTCGAGGGCGGAATCGAACACGCCATCGCTGCCGAGGTGGAAGCGCACCCATTCGACATCGCCGCGGAAGG
The DNA here is from genome assembly GCA_027483745.1 of Lysobacteraceae bacterium. The sequence goes on along the minus strand of JAIXTZ010000164.1, from coordinate 7,279 downwards.
CCGTCTCGAGGGCATCGACATGCAGGGCCGAGCTGCGCGCCCCGGTGTCCACCTTCGCGCGGATCGCGCGGATGCCGAGATCGGGAAGGGCGAGCCATTCGCGCCAGCCGAGCACCACGGAGGTCGCAGGATCGGGCATGGGCGGGTTCGGGGGCGAGGTGGAGCGGGTGATGGGAATCGAACCCACGTTCACAGCTTGGGAAGCTGTTGTCTTACCATTAGACGACACCCGCGACGGCGCCGATTATGGGCACCGCCGTGCTCGTACTGCAATGCAGGCGCATCGATGCAGATCCATTTGAACGGCGAATCCCGCACCGTCGATGCGGCCCTGACGCTGGCCGCGCTGCTCGAGCAGGCCGGCCTCGCGGGCCGCCGCGTCGCGGTCGAGGTCAACAGCGCCATCGTGCCGCGCAGTCGCCACGCCGAACACCGGCTCAACGACGGCGACCGCGTGGAGATCGTGCACGCCCTCGGCGGCGGCTGACGCGCCATAATGGCGCGATGACGACCCCCGCCCCGCACGCCGCCCGCCGCGACGACCCGTTGGTCATCGCCGGCACGACCTACCGCTCGCGCCTGCTCACCGGCACGGGCAAGTTCACCGACCTCGACGAGACCCGCCGCGCCACCGAGGCTGCCGGCGCCGAGATCGTCACCGTCGCGATCCGCCGCACGAACATCGGACAGAACGCCAACGAGCCGAATCTGCTCGATGTGCTGCCACCGGACCGCTACACGATCCTGCCGAACACCGCCGGCTGCTACAGCGCCGACGACGCCGTGCGCACCTGCCGCCTCGCGCGCGAGCTGCTCGACGGGCACAAGCTCGTCAAGCTCGAAGTGCTCGGCGACCAGAAAACGCTGTACCCGCACATGCCGGAGACGCTGAAGGCCGCCGAGATCCTGGTGGCCGACGGCATCGACGTGATGGTCTATTGCACCGTCGACCCGATCCAGGCCAAGCGCCTCGAGGAGATCGGCTGCGTTGCGGTGATGCCGCTGGCCGCGCCGATCGGCTCGGGTCTGGGCATCCAGAACAAGTGGAGCCTGCTCGAGATCGTCGACAACGCGAAGGTGCCGATCCTCGTTGATGCCGGCGTGGGCACGGCTTCGGATGCCGCCGTGGCGATGGAGCTGGGTTGCGACGGCGTGCTGATGAACACCGCGATCGCCGGCGCGCGCGACCCGGTGCTGATGGCTTCGGCCATGCGCAAGGCCGTCGAAGCCGGCCGCGAGGCTTTCCTCGCCGGCCGCATCCCGCGCAAGCGCTATGCCTCGGCCTCGTCGCCGACCGACGGCCTGTTCTTCTGATCGCCGTGGAGCCGAAACCGCTCAAGAAGCCGTTCACCGAAGTGCCGGGGCAGCGCCAAGTGCGCAGCTTCGTGCTTCGACAGGGCCGGCTCACGCAGGGCCAGGAGCGCGCGCTCGACGCGCAGTGGCCGCGCTTCGGGCTCGACTACACCGGCGCGGTTCGCGATTTCGACGCTGCTTTCGGCCGCGCGGCGCCGCTGGTGCTGGAGATCGGTTTCGGCAACGGCGAGCAGCTGCTGTTCGCCGCGGAGAACGAACCGGAGAAGAACCTCGTCGGCCTCGAAGTGCACGCGCCCGGCGTCGGCCGCCTGCTGCAGGGCGCGGCGGAGCTGGGCGTCACCAACCTCAAGGCCTACTGCCACGACGCCGTGGAAGTGCTGCACCACGAAGTCGCCGACGGCAGCCTCGACGAAGTGCGCATCTATTTCCCCGACCCGTGGCACAAGAAGCGCCACCACAAGCGCCGCCTCGTGCAGCCGGAGTTCGTGGCGCTGTTGGCCCGCAAGTTGAAGCCCGGCGGCCTGCTGCACCTCGCGACTGACTGGGAGGACTACGCCCGGCAGATGCTCGAGGTCTGCGGCGCGGAACCGGCGCTGCGCAACCGCGCGGGAGTCGGCGGCACGATCGAGCGCCCGCAATGGCGGCGGCAGACGCACTTCGAGACCCGCGGCCTGAAACTCGGCCACGGCGTCTGGGACCTGCTCTTCGAGCGCATCGGCTGAGAGCGACGACGCATGGAGAACACCGCCCTCGCCCTGAGCACCGACATGGTCGTCGTGCTGGGCTTGGTCGGGTTCACCATGGCGATGTTCATGCTCGAGCGCATCCGCGCCGACGCGACGGCCCTCGTGGTGCTGGTGGCCCTCGGGTTGTTCGGCATCGTGCCGGCCAGCCGCCTGTTCGACGGGTTCTCGGGCAACGCGGTGATCAGCCTGATGGCCACGATGGTGCTCGGCGCGGGCCTGGATCGGACCGGCGTACTGAACCGCGTGGCGGTCAACCTGGTGCGCTGGTCGAAGGGCGCCGAATCCCGCCTGTTGCTGCTGGGCTCCGGCTTTGCTGCGCTGCTTTCGGCCTTCATGCAGAACCCCGCGGTGACCGCGCTGATGCTACCGGTGGCCTCGCGACTCGCCGGGCGCACCGGCATCGCGCTGTCGCGAATGCTGCTGCCGATCGCCGCGGCCGTGATCATGGGCGGCACGTTGACGATGGTCGGCAACTCGCCGCTGATCCTGCTCAACGACCTGCTGGCCGCCGCCAACCGCAACCTGCCGCCCGGCGTCGCCGCGCTCGCCCCTCTGCCGATGTTCGCGCCCCTGCCGATCGGCTTGCTGCTGGTCGCCGCGACGCTGGCCTACTGGCATTTCGGCGCCAAGCGCTGGCTTCCCGACGATGCGCTGAAGGGCGTGGCCCCGGCGCGGACCGACAGCTATTTCGCGCAGACTTATGGCATCGCCGGCGAGTTGTTCGAACTCACCCTCACCGCCGACAGCCCACTGGTCGGCATGGCGGTCGGCGAGGCCGAACAGCAGCGCGACGCGCCGCTGTTCCTCGCCCTGGTCACCGGCAACGAGACGCGCCTTGCGCCGCCGGCGGACGAACGCCTCTGGGTGGGCAGCGTCATCGGCGTGATGGGCGACAAACAGGCGATCCAGGACTACGCGCAGAAGAACCTGCTGCGCGTCTCGCACCGACTTCGGCATTTCGCCGACCTGTTCAACCCGGCGCGCGCCGGCATTTCCGAAGCCGTGATCCCGCCGACGTCCGCCTTCGTCGGCCGCCGTCCCGAGGAGCTGCGGCTTCGCAGGCGCGCCGGGATCAGCCTGCTCGCCATCAACCGCGACAACCAGGTGTGGCGCGAGAACATCCGGCGCATCCCGCTGCGCGCCGGCGACATGCTGGTCTTCCACAGCGTCTGGACCGACCTCGCCCAGGCCGCGGAGTCGCGGGATTTCGTCGTCGTGACCGACTACCCCAAGGCCGAGCAGCGTCCGCACAAGCTGTGGTGGGCGGTGGGCATCTTCATCGCCACGATGCTGTTCGCCTTCAGCACCTTGGTCCCGGTGCCGCTGGCGCTGATGGCCGGCGCCGCGGCGCTGCTGGTGACGGGCGTGCTCGACATGGACGAGGCCTACCAGGCCATCAGCTGGAAGACCGTGTTCCTGATGGCCTGCCTGATCCCGTTGGGCTGGGCCATGGACTCGACCGGCGCGGCGAACTGGATCGCGCAGCACACGCTGGCGCGACTGGGCGACGGCACCCCCGTCTGGGCCTTGGAGCTCGCGCTGGGCTTGCTGACCGCCCTGTTCGGCCTGGTGGTGGGCAACGTCGGCGCGACCGTGATCATGGTGCCGATGGCCATCAATCTGGCCCTGGCCGCCGACGGCAATCCCGCCGCCTTCGCCCTGATCGCCGCCCTGTCGGCCTCGAACAACTTCCTGTCGGCCTCGAACCCGGTGCTGGCGATGGTGGCCGGCCCCGCCGGCTACTCGGCTCGCGACTACCTGCGCACCGGCCTGCCGCTGATGCTGGCTTATCTGCTGATCACGGTCGGCTCGGTGAACCTGATCATCCCGCTGCTCGCGGAAAGGTGACCGCGCTCTCGCTTCCCGTGCTAGGGTGGTGAAACCGGCGTGAAAACGCCCGCCCAGCAGGAACGTCATGGTCCGCATGCTCAGCGATCGATTGCGTCGCGCGGAAATCCTGCTGCTCGGCTGCGGCGCCCTCGCCGCGAGCGTGCTGCTGGTGGCCAACGCCGGCGACGACCTCCGCCATTTCATCGATGGCCACACGCCGGGCCCGCACGCGGCCATCTATGGCCTGAAACTCCTGCTCATGGAGGCCGCACTGCTGGCCCCGTTCGTCGTCCTCGCCCTGCTCAGCCGCTCGCTGCTGAGGGAGACAACGAGGAACCTTTACCGCTGGGCGGGCATGGCCATCTCCCTCGCCGCCAGCGTCGGGGTCGTGGCGATGCTCGTGGCTGGCCTGATTCCGGTGGATCTGGAAGAAGCCATGGACACCCTGCTCGGCAACGTCGTGCCGGCGCTCGTTTTCCTCAGTGCCTGCGCGCTGCTTTACGGCGGGTTGATCTGGCTGGCCCAACACGGACGGCTCGAGGCCTTCATGCCGCCGTCAGACGGACGGACCAACCGGCCGCAACGCGACTGACCGCCAGCGGTGCGAGGCGCCCACCGCGCCCGGGGCCGTCGACACAGGCCCCGTCGTTCAGCGAGAACTGCGCGCCGTGGGCGGCGCAGACCAAGCGTCCGTCGTGGAGCAGGAACTTCCCTGGCGCGTAGTCGAGCCGTCGCCCCGCGTGGGGGCACGCGTTGTGCCAGACCTGCAGGGATTCGCCGCGGCGCAAGGCCAGGGCCGCGATGTGTTCAGGGCCAATCTCCAGGTCCAGCGCCACGAGGTGCCCCTCCGGCACGCTTGCCGGATCGATTAACGCTTCACTTACGTCCTCGCTCATCCCTGCCTCCATACTCGGCGCCCCGCCCAGTGTCGCACTTCGGACATGCCCGGAATTTTTGCTCGACTGCACCGCCTCCGTCCCACGCGCCCGCGCAGCCCGCTGCTGCGGATCGGCTTCGCCCTGTTGGGCGTCGCGCTGCTCCTCGTCCTGCTGGTGGGCGGCGTCTTCGTCGGCCTCGGCATGCTGGCCTTCCGTGCCGCCCAGCGCCTGATGCGCGCCCGCAAGGCCAAGGCCCCGGGCGACGTGCTCCAGGCCGAGTACCGCGTGGTCGCCCCGCGCGCCGTGCCGCAGGCCCGATGAGGGCCGATCTGTTCCCGGCGCCGCCGGTGCCGCGCGTCCCGTTCGCCGGCCGCGACCAGGATTTCCCGGTCCACCGCATCTACTGCGTGGGCCGCAACTTCGCCGACCACGCCAAGGAGATGGGCGCCGCCGTCGAACGTGGCACGCCGGTGATCTTCATGAAGCCCGCCGATGCGGTGCATCTGCACCCGCGCCTGCCCTTTCCGTCCGGCACCCGCGACCTGCACCACGAAGTCGAGATGGTGGTGGCGATCGGGCGCGACGCGGACGGCCCGCTCGCGCCCGGCGAGGGCCTCGGCCTGGTCTGTGGCTATGGCGTCGGCCTCGATCTGACGCGCCGCGACATGCAGGCCATTGCCAAGGACAAGCGCCTGCCCTGGGATGTCTCGAAGGGCTTCGACGCCTCCGCGCCGGTCTCCGCGCTGCGCCACGTCGACGACATCGGCCATCCCGCGCCGGACACCGCCCTGTGGCTCGAGATCAACGGCGAGCGCCGCCAGGCCTCCACGCTCGGCGAGATGATCTTTGGCGTGGACGATGTTTTGGTGCACCTCTCGACGCTGTTCCGCCTGCGCGCGGGGGATCTCGTCTTCATGGGCACCCCGGCCGGCGTGGCCGCGCTGCAGCCCGGCGACCGCTACCGGGCGGTCCTCGAAGGCGTCGCGGACGTCGGCGGCGAAATCGTCTGAATCCGTCGCGTTCAGCGTAGGATCCAGCGGCTGCCCCGGCAGCGTTCCCCTCACTCCTGCGGAGCATTCGTCATGGGCATGGTGTCCGAGTTCAAGGAATTCGCGATGCGTGGCAACGTCGTCGACCTCGCGGTCGGCGTCGTGATCGGCGCGGCGTTCGGCAAGATCGTTTCCAGCCTCGTGACCGACGTGATCATGCCGCCGCTGGGCTGGCTGATCGGCAATGTGGATTTCTCGGCGCTGAAGTGGGTGCTGGTGGAACCCGTCGCCGCGACCGCCACGGCGCCGGAAATCTACGAAGTGGCCATCAACTACGGCCTCTTCATCAATTCGGTCGTGCAGTTCACCATCGTCGCCTTCGCCATCTTCATGGTGGTCAAGGCGATCAACCGCCTGCGCGCCCCGGCGCCGGCCCCCGAGCCCGCCGGCCCGAGCGACGAAGTGAAGCTGCTCACCGAAATCCGCGATGCGCTGAAGTCGCGTTGACGGCAGAATCGATTTGCCCGATCGACCCTCGACGCCGGCCCCGTGCCGGCGTCGCCTTTTCCGGAGTCCCCATGCGCCCGTCCCTGATCGCCCGCCGCCCGCTGCCCCTGTCGACCCGGCCGCGCGCCGCGCGGCTCCCCTTGGTCTTCGCCCTGACGCTGGTGCTCTCCGGCGCCGTGGCCTCGCAGGCCGCCGACGGCCCGACCGGCCTCGACGCCGACGACCTGCGCACCGCGGAGACGCTGCGCGACGCGGCGCTTGTCGGCAGCCCGGCCTTCGACATCGTCGACGAGCTCACCACCACCATCGGCCCGCGCCTCGCCGGCACCGAGGCCGACCACCGCGGCGTGGCCTGGGCCGAAGCGAAGATGAAGGCGCTGGGCTTCGACAAGGTCTGGCGCGAACCGGTGAGCTTCCCCTACTGGCTCCGCGGCCACGAATCCGGCGCCATCGTCGGCGCGCACGCCCAGCCGCTCGAAGTGACCACGCTCGGCGGCTCGGTGGGCACGAACGGTGCGCCGCTCGAAGCCGAGGTCGTGGCCTTCCCGGACCTGGCCGCGCTGCAAGCCACGCCGGACGGCAGCCTCGAGGGGAAGATCGCCTTCGTCGCCTACCGCATGGGCCGCGCCCGCGACGGCTCCGGCTACGGGCCCGCGGTGGGCGCGCGCAGCAACGGCGCCTCCATCGCGGCGCGCAAGGGCGCCTCGGCTTTGCTCATCCGCTCCATCGGCACCAGCACGAACCGCTTCGCCCACACCGGGCAGATGCGCTACGCGGAGGACGCACCGAGGATCCCGGCCGCCGCGCTCTCCGGCCCCGACGCCGACCAGATCAGCCGCCTGATCGCGCGCGGCGAAACCGTGCGCGTGCGCCTCGACCTCGCGGCCGTGACGGCTGGCATCGGCCAGAGCTGGAACGTCATCGGCGACATCACCGGCCGCGAAAAGCCCGAGGAGTTCGTCGTCATCGGCGGCCACCTCGATTCTTGGGACCAGGGCACCGGCGCACTCGACGA
>JAIXTZ010000284.1 GCA_027483745.1 Lysobacteraceae bacterium | reverse complement strand
GGCGCCGGCGTGGCGATCACGATGGCGGCGGGCGCGGCGATCGCTGCACTGCCGGAGGCGCCGCGCCGCAGCGTGCGCGTCATCGCCTGGGCCAGCGAGGAGAACGGCCTGATGGGCGCACGCGAGCACGCGAAGCAGGTGGGCGCCGATTGGCCCAGTTACCAGATCGCGGCGGAAAGCGACTTCGGCGCCGGGCGCATCTACGCGCTGCGCTCGAGCACTGCGCCCGAGGCGAAGCCAGTGATCGACGCCATCGGCCGCGTGCTGGCACCGCTGGGCATCACGACCGAATACGGCGTGGGTGGCCCCGGCCCCGACGTCGGACCGCTGGTGATGCTTGGCGTGCCGTGGGGGCAGCTGGCGCAAGACGGCACTGACTACTTCGACTACCACCACACGCCGAACGACACGCTCGACAAGATCGATCCGAAAGCACTAGACCAGCAGGTGGCGGCCTATGCGGCCTTCGCCTACCTCGCGGCGGAAACGGCGGTGGACTTCGGCGAAGCGCAGAAGCCGGCGACGCCGCCGCCGGCCGACCCGCGTCGCGACCCGCCGGCACGCTGACCGGAGCGTGCGACCTCAGCGCCGCGCGCGCATCACCCAGAGGCCGAACAGGGCCTCGTTCGGCGCGTCGACACGGCACCACTGCGCCTCGCGGAAGCCGGCAGCGCGCAGGCGGTCCAGCACGGCCCAGCTGAAACGATGGAAGCACGGCACGCGGCCGCCCAGCGGGTCGGCGTGCCACTCCTCGGCAGCGGACCAGACGAGGGCATCGTCCGCGCCTTGTGTCGCGAGGCGGCGGTCGGTCTCCGCGTTCTCGTCGAAGGGCGCGGTCGCCACCAGCACGCCGCCCGGTTGCAGCACGCGAGCACATTCGGCAAAGGCCGCGTCGACCTCGTCGATGTGCTCGAAGACATCGAGGCAGACCACGGCATCCCACGATGCGCTGCAAAACGACAGGGCGCGAAGATCCTGGTGCGCCGCGGCGCCATGGCGGATCCACTGGCGCAGGCGTCGCAACCGCGGACGGCGTTCGGGATGGAACTCACTGGTGGCCACGTGCCGGGCTCGCTGGCGCAAACGCGGAATCAGCGGTGTGCCGTGCTCCGTCGCGTAGACGGCGGCCTCGAGCCCCAGTCCCTCGTGGTCGAGGACGGCCAGAGCGGCACGATTCCGCCCGGGCAGCCGGCAGCTCGGGCAAACGAGCCTTTCGCGATGGGTTTCGTCATCGACCTTCACCATCGGATCGATGCGGAACCGTCCGACAAGACCACAGGCGCTGCAGCGCGCCTCGAAGCCCCCTTCGCGCGCCTTCCTCACCGCGGCCAAGCGCGTCCGGTAGGCCTCGTTGAAGCGTTCGTCCTCCGCGGTCCGAGTCGCCTGCCACGCGCCCCAACCGTCCCAGGCCTCGAAGGCGACCGAGGGGGCCATGCCCGGTGTCAGCGCAACAGCGGCGTGTCGAGCACCCGCGACGAACGGCCCATCACGTCCTCGACCGCCGCCGCGAGATCCTCGCGCGACACTTCGCGGATCTCGACCAGTTGGCGCATCACGTCGTCAAGCGACTTGTCGTCGTTCGTCGCGCGGCGGATCTCTCGGTCCAGATCGCGGAACAGGCCGACGGCGCGCGCGGTCTGCGGGCCCCAGCTGCGCACGCCGGTCAGCGTGCGCACATTGCGGCCGTGGTTCTGCATCCAATCGAAGGCGCGGTCGCGGCGCGGGTCGCTGAGCAGGCCGGCACGATTGAGCAGGGTGATCGAGTAGAACTCGGCGCTGCCCTCGGCGATCCAGTCGTCGCCCTCGGCGCCGCGGATGCGGGTGACGAGATGGACGAGCTCATGCACCAGCGTGGACGTGCCGTTCTCGCTGATCAGCGGCCGGTCGGCGTGCAGGTAGAGCGAACGCGGGCCGGAAAGACCGCCACGCCACATCGGATCGCCAGCGCTGACGATCAGGATCTTCGACGGCAGCTCGCCGAACGCGGCGCGCATTTCCGGCGCGACGAGGTTGAGGAAGGCCAGCGCGTCGTTGCGGCGCACCGGGTCACCGACCGGGCCGGCGATGCTCACTTCCATGCCGTCGATGAACTCGCGGCGCGTGCCGACGGAGCCGGCGATCATCCAGCCCACCGGGCGGTCGAAGCGGCGCTCGGCGTTCACCACCACGAAGCCCTTGCGGTCGCGCGTGTGGACGAAAGGCGTGTCGACATTGGTCCAACCCGGCGGCAGGTCGAAGAAGAGCCGCGCCGAGGAATCGGAACCGGCGGTGGTGCGCACCGACATCGAGGGGACGAGGTCGTCGCCGCGGACGATGGCCCAGTCGCGCGTCATGCGGGCGTCGTAGCCGCCGCCGCGGCGCTGGTGGTCGACCTTGTAGCGCCAGCGCAGCGTCGAGGCACGGCGCGGGTCGGGCACCCAGGTCCAGCGGTCGCCGGTTTGGCTCAAAGTGCCGCCCTGCGCGCGCACCTGCGAGTAGCGCGAGGGGTCGAAGCGCACTTCGACATGGGTGGCCCGCCCACTGCCCGGCGTATGGGTCATCGCGACGTCGGCCACGCCCTGCGCCGGCACGAAGGCCACCCGGTAGTCGATGTCGTAACGGGTGCGCTCGGTAGCGTGGAGCGGCGAGGCGAGCAGCAGGCCCAGCAGGACAAAGCGGATCAAGGCGGTCATGGGAGCGGGGCCAGAGCCGTGGACGGCGAACGGCCCGCAGTATGCCCAAGCCTCAACGCCGCTGGCGGCACCATTCGGCCAGCAGCACGGCCGTCGCCGAGGCGACGTTCAGGCTTTCCACGCGGCCGCTGCCGGGAATGCCCACCTTGCGTGAACAGGCGGCTGCCAAGGCGAGGTCGAGGCCTTCGCCTTCGGCGCCCAGCACCCACACGCAGCGCGGCGGCAGCGGCAAGGCATAGAGGTCGTCGCCACCGCGCACCACAGTGGCCAGCAGCTGGAAGCCGAGGCCCTGCAGCTGTTGCGTGGCATTGTCGCTGCGGCCCAGTCGCACCAGAGGCACCGCTTCGGCGCCGCCCTCGGCGACACGCACTGCCGCGCCCGAGAGCGCCAGTGGGGAGTCCTTGGGCAGCAGCACCGCGGCCACGCCGAAATGCGCGGCCGAACGCAGGATTGCGCCGAAGTTGTGCGGGTTGCCCACGCCGTCGAGCCACAGCAGCTGGCACGGGCCGTCCGGCAGGTCGCGCAGGAAGGCCGAGAGCCCGAGTTCGTCCGGGCGGCGCATGGCCATCACCACGCCCTCGTGGTGCTGCGTGCCGGCGACCTTGGCGAGTTCATCGGCGTCGACGACGGTATAGCCGCGGCGGTTCGCCACGCACCAGGCCATCACGTCGCGCATCTCGCCCATGCGGTCGGCCAGCAGCCAGAGCTTGCGCAGGTCACCAGGGCGGGCGGCGAACGCGGCCCGCACGGCGTTCAAGCCGAACAGGCGGATCTCGTCGTCGTTGCGCGGCGGCCGCGGACGCGCCGCCTCCTCCGGGCGCTCGGCACGCGCCGGCCGCTCGGAGGGCGAGGAACGACCAGGCCACGGCGCGCGCGGCGGTCGGCTCACGCCTTCGCCTCGCCGTCGACGTGCAGGGTTTCAAGGCGGTCGAGCTCCCGACCGCGGGCCTCGGGCGCCGTGGTGTAGGGCGCGACGCGCTGGTAGAGCGCCGGGATCACGTACAGCGTGAGGAAGGTCGACAGCGCGACGCCGAAGACGATCACGATGCCGATGGCGTTGCGCGACGCGGAACCCGCGCCGCCGCCGAACATCAGCGGCAAGGCACCGGCGACGGTCGCGATCGACGTCATCAGGATCGGGCGCAGGCGGATCGCCGACGCCTCGATCACGGCCTCGCGCACGCTGCGGCCTTCGTCGCGCAGCTGGTTGGCGAACTCGACGATCAGGATGCCGTTCTTCGCCGCGAGGCCCACCAGCATGATCAGGCCGATCTGGCTGAACAGGTTGATGCTGGCTCCGGGGCCCCAGAGTCCGGCCAAGGACAGCAGGTGCATGCTCCAGAGCCCGAACAGCGCACCCAGCACGGCGAGGGGCACGGTCAGCATGATCACGAACGGGTGGGCGAAGCTCTCGAACTGCGCTGCCAGCACGAGGTAGACGATCAACAGGGCCATGGCGAAGGCGAACAGGATGGCGGCACTGCTCTGCTGCGCCTCGCGGGCCTCGCCCTTCCAGTCGAGCTGGGCATTCGAAGGCAGCACGCGGGCCGCGGCGTCCTCCACCCACGCGGTCGCCTCGCCCAACGTGTAGCCCGGGGCAAGGGAGGCCGAAATGGTGATCGCGCGCAGGCGATTGAAGCGGTTCAGGCTGCCCGGTTCTGCCAACTCGCGAAAAGTGACCAGCGAGGCCATTGGGATGAGCTGGCCCGCCGAAGACCGCACGTACAAGCCATCGAGATCCTGGGGCGTCGCACGATCGTCCGTCTGCGCCTGCAGGATCACGTCGTACTCCTCGCCACCGTCCACGTAGGTGCCGACGCGGCGCGAACCCATCATCGTCTCGAGCGTGCGGCCGACGTCCTGCACCGAAACACCGAGTGCGGCAGCGCGCTCGCGATTGATGTCGATGCGCAGCTGCGGGCGCGTTTCCTTGTAGTCGGAATCGGCGCCGAACATCTGCGGGTTCGACTCCATCTCCTTGAGCAGCGCGTCGCGCCACTGTGCCAGTTCGCCGTAGTCGGGGCCGCCGAGGACGACCTGGAACTGCTGGCCGCCGCGCGATCGCGTGAGGCCGGAACGGGCGATGGGGCGTGCAACGACGCCGGGCACGGCCGCCAGCTGGCCGCGGAGGTCGTTGACCACGTCGTTCGTGGTCACATCGCGCTCGTCCCACAGCTTCATCAGCACGATGGCGTTGCCGGTGTGCATGTCCTGCTGGCCGCCGCCGAAGCCGCCCGGCACGCGGGCGATGACGCGGTGGATCGCGCCTTCCTCCTTGGCGTTGTCCAGCAGGATCGATTCGACCTCCTGCATCTGCTTCACGGTGTAATCGAAACCGGCGCCCTCTGGGCCGGCCACGGAAACGAAGAACGAACCGCGATCCTCCGGCGGCGCCAGCTCGGTGGGGACGATGCGGAACAGCAGCACGCTCAGCGCCACGGCGACGACCACCACGGCAGCGAACACGCCGGTGCGGCCAACATGCCGCTCAAGCGAGCGGCGGTAAGCCGCAGTGACGCGGGAGAGGACACCGTCGACCTTGGCCGCGAAGCTGCCGGAGGCCGGGCGATGCGGCTCGAGCAGCAGCGAGCACATCATCGGCGTGAGGGTGAGGGCCACGAAGGCCGAGATGGCGATGGCGCCGGCGAGCGCGACCGCCAGCTCGCGGAACAAACGGCCGTTGTTGCCCTCGAGGAAGGCGACCGGGACGAAGACGGCGACCAGCACGGCGGTCGTCGCGATGACGGCGAAGGCCACCTGACGCGTGCCGCGGCGCGCCGCGACGAGGCGGGGTTCGCCGAGGTCGACGCGGCGCTGGCAGTTCTCCAGCACCACGATGGCATCGTCGACCACGAGGCCGATCGAAAGCACGATCGCCAGCAGCGTCAGCAGGTTGATCGAAAAGCCGAAGGCCCAGAGCGCGATGAAGGCGGCGGTGAGGCAGACCGGCAGGGTCACCGCCGGTACCAAGGCCGCGCGCACACTGCCGAGGAACAGCCAGATCACGATCAGCACCAGCACCAGGGCTTCGCCGAGCGTCTTCCAAACCTGGAACACGGCGACCTCGATGAACTGCGTCGAATCGAACGCGACGCCCATCGAAATGTCCGCAGGCAGCGTCGCGTTGATCGCATCGAGCTCCGCGCGCACCGCACGGGCCACGTCGATCGAGTTGGCGGTGGACGTCTTGATGATCTGGAAACCGACCTGCGGCTCGCCGTTGCCACGGAACCAGGCCCGGCGCTCGGCGGCTTCGCGACCCACCCGCGCCACGTCGCCGAGGCGCACGGGCGTGCCGTCGCGGCCGTTGGCGAGCACGAGCGCCGAGAAGTCCTCGGGGGTCTGGTAGGCACGCGACATGCGCAGGATGAAGTCGCGGGTCGACGACTCCAGCTGGCCGGCCGGCAGCTCGACGTTCTCACGGCGCAGCGCGCTCTCGACGTCGTTGACGGTCAGGCCGCGAGCCGCGAGCGCGGTGCGATCCAGCCACACCCGCATCGCGTAGCGTTGGCCACCGCCGAGGCGAGCGCTGGCCACGCCGGAGATGCTCGAGAAGCGGTCGAGCAGGTAGCGCTCGGCGTAGTCGGTCAGGCCGAGGATGTCGCGCTCGGCCGAGGCGACGTAGAGGAACATGATCGGCTCAGCGTCGGCGGAGACCTTGGCGACCTGCGGCGGGTCGGCCTCTTCCGGCAGCCGATCAATGACGCGGCTGACCGCGTCGCGCACGTCGTTGGCCGCCGACTCGATGTCGCGGCTCAGCGTGAACTCCATGCTGACGTCGGACCGACCATTGCGCGAGGAACTCTCGATCAGGTCGACGCCCTCGATGCCGGCGACGGCATCCTCCAGCACCTGCGTGATGCGGCTCTCGACGACCGCCGCGGACGCACCGGCGTAGTCGACCTGCACCGAGACGACCGGCGGGTCGATGTCGGGCAACTCGCGCAAAGTGAGCTGCGAGAACGCGATCAGGCCGATCACGATCAGCAGCAGGCTCATGACCGTCGCCAGGACCGGGCGACGGATCGACAGATCGGAGAGCACCATGGTCGGACTCCTCAGCCGCGCGCCGGCGGCGCGACAGCGGCCGTCTCGGGTTCATCCACCGGAGCGGCCTCGGCGATCTTCTGGCCGGGGCGCAGCTTCACCGTTCCGTCGACGACGACGCGGTCGCCGGCGGCCAAACCCTCCAGCACCTCGACGCGGCCCGCCTCTCGGGCACCGAGCTTGACCGGCGCCATCTGCGCGACATCGTCGGCATCGACGCGATAAACGAAGCTCAGCGTACCGTTCTGCTGGACGGCGATCTCGGGGACGACCAGGGCCTCGCGCTCCTGCTGGAGGACGGAGAGGGTCAGCAGCATGCCGGGCAGCAGCTTGCCGCCGGTGTTGTCCACCGCGGCACGGACCATGACCGAACGAGTGGCGACGTCGACGCGTGAATCAACGCTCAGGATCCGGCCATAGAAGACCTCGCCCCGCCAAGCGTCGCTGCGGGCTTCGACCACGAGGCCATCCTTCAACTTGGACAGGTGCACTTCCGGCACCGAAAAATCGACCTGCATGGTGTCTATCGCGTCGAGCGTCGTGATCGTCGTGCCGGGGCCGAGCAGTTGGCCGGGGCTGACTTCCCGCAGGCCGAGCACGCCGGCGAAAGGCGCCACGATGGCGCGATCCGAAACCCGGGCCATTGCCTGCTGCACCTGCGCCTGCGCGGCGTCACGCGCGGCGCGTTGCGCGTCAAGCTGGCTGGCGGGGATGAGCTTCTGCTCGGCCAACTGGCGCTGGCGGTCGTACTGGCGCTGCGCCTCGCGTGCCGCCGTGCGCGCGGAATCGAGGTCGGCGACATCGCCCCCCACGTCGAGGTCCACGAGAACCTGTCCGGCCTCGACGCGCTGGCCGCTTTCAAAACGAACTCGCTCGACGCGCTCGGAGAGTTTCGACGTGATGGCGATCGACTCGCTGGCGCGCGCCGTGCCGATCGCATCGAGACGGTCGGTCCACTTCGCGGGCTCCGCAGGCTGCGTGGTGACCACCGCCGGCGGCCCACCGGGCCCACCCTGGGCGCCGTTGCCCCCGCCACAGGCGGCAAGGCTGGCGCAACCGATCATCAACACGAGAGACCGCAGGTTCATTCGGATTCCTTGGTACGCGACCCTGTCGGCCAGGGCATTCGGGGGCGAAGGATGCACGAACCGGCGTTAGGGTCGCATCGAAACCCGTAGCACTCCTGCAACAGTGCATTGCAGCAAAGGACTCGCTACTTCTGAACACGAGCGATCTCCCACGACGGACTCCGCCGTTTTGGAGGGCGCATAAACGACGACGCCGGCCCGAAGGCCGGCGTCGCAGGGGAGGGAGGTCTGCTGTCCCGCCTCAGAGCCCGCCACAGCGTGGCGGGCGTCCGCACCCGTCAGCGAGCGTCGCCCGCTGAGCGACGGCGGCTTAGCCTTCCCACTCGCCGAGCGCGGCCAGGCCGTTTTCCTTGGCGCGGGCGTAGACGATCTTCTGGGCTTCGGCGACGTTGTTCGCGGGGTCCTTGCCCCAGATCTTCAGCGCGGCGGCCTGCATCGCGCGGCCGTAGCTGAAGCTCAGCGGCCAAGGGTTGCCCTCGAGCTGGTTCATCTCGTTGAGGTGGCGGGTGGCCTGCTCGTCGCTCTGGCCGCCCGAGAGGAACACGATGCCCGGCAGGTTGGCCGGCACGGTGGCCTTGAGGCAGTGGACGGTCTGGGCCGCCACTTCCTCGGCGTCGGCCTGCTCCTCGCAAGCCTTGCCCGAGATGACCATGCTGGCCTTCAGGATGGTGCCCTCGAGCATCACGTTGTGCTCGTAAAGGGCCGAGAACAGGCTACGGAGCACGGCTTCAGTGACGTCGTAGCAGGTGTCGATGTCGTGGTCGCCGTCGATCAGCACTTCCGGCTCGACCATCGGCACGATGCCGGCTTCCTGGCACAGGGCGGCGTAGCGGGCCAGCGCGTGGGCGTTCGACTCGATGCAGGTGCCGGTCGGGATGTCCTCGCCGATCGAGATCACCGCGCGCCACTTGGCGAACTTCGCGCCGAGCTTGGCGTACTCCTG
>JAIXTZ010000237.1 GCA_027483745.1 Lysobacteraceae bacterium | reverse complement strand
CGCCGTCGAAAAACAGGCCTCGCCGCACACGCTGGACGCCTACCGCCGCGACCTCGCTGCGCTGCGAACGTGGGCCGGCACGCAGGGCTTCGCCGAATGGGGCGGGATCGACGGCCTCGCGCTGCGCGGATTCGTCGCCGACGAGCACGCCCGCGGGCTGTCGCCGCCCAGCGTGCAGCGGCGGCTTTCGGCCTGCCGCGCCCTGTTCCGCTGGCTGTTGAAACACGGCGAAATCGCCGCCGATCCGAGTGCCGGGCTTCGCGGGCCGAAGGCGCCGCGGAAGCTGCCGCAGGTGCTCGACGCCGACGAAATGGGCCAGTTGGTTGAAGTGCCACAGGAGGCGCCGCTGGGCCTGCGCGACCGCGCCATGATGGAGCTGTTCTATTCGTCGGGCCTGCGCGTCTCCGAGCTCTGCGCGCTGCGCTGGGGCGATCTCGACCTCGCCGGTGGCGAGGTGCGCGTGTTGGGCAAGGGCCGCAAGACGCGCATCGTGCCGGTGGGCCGGCATGCGCGCGAGGCGTTGGCGGCCTGGGCGGCGAGCGAGGCCGCCTCCGCGTCGAACGCGTCGTCCTTCGTGGCGTCACCCGGCGCCCGGCCGGTGTTTCCCGGCCGAGACGGTGGGCCGATCACCCCTCGCGCGGTGCAGAAGCGCGTGCGCGAGCTGGCGATGCGCCAAGGCGTCTGGAAGCGCGTGCACCCGCACTTACTCCGGCACAGCTTCGCCAGCCACGTGCTGGAAAGCTCCGGGGATCTGCGCGGCGTGCAAGAGCTGCTGGGCCACGCCAACATCGCCACCACCCAGATCTACACCCACCTCGACTTCCAGCACCTCGCCAAGGTCTACGACGGCGCGCATCCCCGCGCGAAGCGGAAGTCGTGAAACGACGAAGGCCCGGATCGCTCCGGGCCTTCCTGCGTTGCGATGTCGTCGGGGATCAGCGCGAGGCCGTCTCGGGCTGCGCCACCCAGCTGGGCAGCTGGCGAGACCACCGCGAGAACGCGCGGTCGGTGTCCTGCCACACGCCGATGCGCGGCGTGCCGTCGCCGAAGCTGCCGACGTAGCGGTCCTTCAGCACGGCGATGTCGCTGCCATCACGCGATAGGCGCACGTCGACGGCAGCCCCGCCGGCGTACACCGATTCGAAGCCGAGCCCAGGCTCGCGATGGTAGTCGGCCATCGTCGGTCGGCTGGCCTCGAGGCGCGTCAGCGTGGCCTCGACCACGAGGACGCCGGGGCCCGGCGCATCGACGACGGTAAAGTCTTTCCCGAACCCGCGCCGCAGCTCGGCGGTCAGGTCCGCGGCTTTGGCCTCCGCGTCGCGCGGGGTCACCGGGCGCGGCTCATCGCCGCGAGTGCCAACACGGCGGGCGGCGGCGGGCAACTCGACGGTGACGGGCGCGATGTGGACGCTCTGCACGTTCGACAATGCGGCGGGCTGCATCACCTGGGCCTGGTCGAAGGCCAGGACGGGCGTCGCGATCAGCACGAGGGCGACGAGGAGGGGCTTGCGCATGGCGGGTCTCCAGCGGTGGATGGCTGGAGCATAGTCCTTGGGCATCTTCACCAGCCTGACTGCCGGCACGGTGTTCAGCGGACGCTGATGTGGCTGAATCCGCCCCCGGCGACGACGGTGGCCACCTTCTGGTTCAATCCTCGGATGAACCCCCGCCCCACCGCCATCACCCTCCACCGTGCGTCACGTGTCCTTGAGGTCGCGTTCGACGATGGCACCACGTTCCGCCTCCCGGCGGAGTACTTGAGGGTGGAATCGCCCAGCGCGGAGGTGCAGGGGCATGCGCCCGGGCAGAAGATCCTCGTCGCGGGAAAGCGCGAGGTCGGCATCGAGGCGGTCGAGCCGGTGGGCCACTACGCGGTGGCGCTGCGCTTCAACGATGGCCACGGGACCGGTCTGTACACCTGGGCCTACCTCCACCAGTTGGGCCGCGAGCACCCCACGCGCTGGGCGGCCTACGAGGCGGCGCTCGCCGCGGCCGGCCTGTCGCGCGACGCCGGCTGAGGCACCGGCACGGCAGCAGGCCAAGACGGGGCCGCGGAACGCGCCATCGCGACGGCGCCGGTGGGATAATCGGCCGCATGAGCACTGAATCCCGCCCCGAGGGCACGACCCATTTCGGCTTCCGCGACGTGCCCACCGCCGAGAAGGCCGGTCTGGTGCGCGAGGTGTTTTCGTCGGTGGCCGGCAAGTACGACCTGATGAACGACCTGATGAGCCTCGGCGTGCATCGGGTGTGGAAGCGCTATTTCGTGGCCACCTCCGGCGTGGCGAAGGGCGACCGCGTGCTCGATCTCGCCGGCGGTACGGGCGACATCGCCGCCCTGCTGCACGAGCGCGTGGGTGAATCCGGCGAGGTCGTCGTTGGCGACATCAACGCCGCGATGCTCGGCGTCGGCCGCGACCGCCTCACCGACCGCGGCCTCGTGCGTGGTCTGCGCTGGGTGCAGCTGAACGCCGAAGCCCTGCCCTTCCCGGATGCCAGCTTCGACCTCGTCACCATCGCCTTCGGCCTGCGCAACGTCACCGACAAGGCGAAGGCGCTGCGCGAGATGCACCGCGTGCTGAAGCTCGGCGGTCGCGCGCTGGTGCTGGAGTTCTCGGAAGTGAAGCCGGAGTGGTTCAAGCCGGTCTACGACTTCCACAGCTTCAAGGTGCTGCCGCGCCTGGGCCAGCT
>JAIXTZ010000142.1 GCA_027483745.1 Lysobacteraceae bacterium | reverse complement strand
CGCGTGGCCGAGGTCATCGCCTTCCACCGCGAAGCTCGCCCGGTGCTGGTGCGCGTGGGCAGCGACATCCGCGAACTGCGGCTGTCCGCGCGCGGCGGCTGGTCGCTCACCACCGTGGACGGCCTGCAGGTCGAACTCGGACGCAACGACGCCCTGCCGCGCCTGTCGCGCTTCGCCCGACTACTGCCCACGCTGGGCCGCGACCCGGCCGGCCGCGTGCTGCAGCGCGCCGACCTCCGCTACACCAATGGCTTCGCCCTGACCTGGGCACCGAGCAACGCATGAACCGCAAGAGCGACAAGTCCCTCATCGTCGGCCTCGACATCGGCACCTCCAAGGTGACGGCGTTGGTTGGTGAATATGCTCCGGATCAGCCGATCGAAGTGATCGGCATCGGGTCGCACGAATCGCGCGGCATGCGCCGCGGCGTCGTCGTGGACATCGAATCCACGGTGCAGTCGATCCAGCGCGCCATCGAGGAAGCCGACGTGATGGCCGGCTGCGAGATCCGTTCGGTCTACGCCTCGATCGCCGGCAGCCACATCCAGTGCCGCAACTCCAACGGCGTCGTGCCGATCGCCTCGGGCGAAGTCAGCTACGCCGACCTCGACCGCGTGCTCGAAGCGGCCCGCGCCGTGGCCGTGCCGGCCGACCAGCGCATCCTCCACGCCATCCCGCAGGAATACATCGTCGACGGCTCGCAGGAAGGCATCCGCAACCCGGTCGGCATGTCCGGCGTGCGCCTCGAAGTGCGCGCCCACCTGATCACCGGCGCCACCGCCGCGGCCGCCAACATCAGCAAGTGCATCCAGCGCTGCGGCCTGTCGGTCGACGACCTGATCCTGTCCTCGCTGGCCTCGAGCACCGCCGTGCTCACCGCCGACGAGAAGGAACTCGGCGTCGTGCTGGTCGACATCGGCGCCGGCACCACCGACATTAACGTGTTCGTGCAGGGCGCCATCCGCCATTCGGCCTGCCTGCCGATCGCCGGCGACCAGATCACCAACGACATCGCCCACCTGCTGCGCACGCCCACGCCCGAGGCCGAGCAGATCAAGGTGCGCTACGCCTGCGCGCTGGCCCAGCTCGCCGGCCGCGAGGAAACGATCCAGGTCCCCAGCGTCGGAGACCGCGCGCCGCGCCGCCTCGCCCGGCAGGCGCTCGCCGAAGCCGTGCAGAACCGCTACGAGGAGATCTTCGAGATGGTGCAGGCGGAACTCCGCCGCGCCGGCTACGAGGAGCTGGTGCGCGCCGGCATGGTGCTCACCGGCGGCAGCGCCCGCATGGAAGGCGTCGTCGAGCTGGCCGAGGAGATGCTGCACATGCCCGTGCGCGTCGGCATCCCGCAGCACGTCACCGGCCTCGGCGAAGTCATCACCAACCCGGTCCACGCCACCGGCGTGGGCCTGCTGCTCTGGGGGCGCTCGCTCGAAGCGGGCCCCCGCCCCAGCCTCAACGCCGGCAAGGCCGGCGTCGCTTTCACGCGCTTCCGGAACTGGTTCCGGGGCGCGTTCTGACCGTCGGCCCCCCGACGTTTTCCCACCAAGAAGAAACACCCCCGAGACGAGAGGACGAGACCATGGCGCAGTTTGAACTCATCGAGAAGTTGGCTCCGAACGCAGTGATCAAGGTCATCGGCGTGGGCGGCGGCGGCGGCAACGCCGTGGCGCACATGGTCAATGCCAACGTGGACGGCGTGGAATTCGTCGTCGCCAACACCGATTCGCAGGCCATCAAGAACGTCGGCGCGAAGCTGCACCTGCAGCTCGGCGCCAACGTGACCAAGGGCCTCGGCGCCGGCGCGAACCCGGAAGTCGGCCGCCAGGCCGCGCTGGAAGACCGCGAGCGCATCATGAATGCCCTCGAAGGCGCCGACATGGTGTTCATCACCGCCGGCATGGGTGGTGGCACCGGTACGGGCGCCGCCCCGGTCGTGGCCCAGCTCGCCAAGGAGATGGGCATCCTCACCGTCGCCGTCATCACCAAGCCCTTCCCGTTCGAAGGCCGCCGCCGCATGCAGGTGGCGCTGAAGGGCATCGAGGAGCTGGCCAGCCACTGCGACTCGCTGATCACCATCCCGAACGAGAAGCTGATCACCGTGCTCGGCCGCGACGCCACCATGGTGCAGGCGTTCCGCGCCGCCAACGACGTGCTGCTCGGCGCCGTGCAGGGCATCGCCGACCTGATCGTCCGTCCGGGCCTGATCAACGTCGACTTCGCCGACGTGCGCACCGTGATGAGCGAGATGGGCCTGGCCATGATGGGCACCGGCACCGCCCGCGGCGACGACCGCGCCCAGGCCGCCGCCGAGGCCGCCATCAGCAATCCGCTGCTCGACGAGGTCAACCTCGCCGGCGCCTGCGGCGTGCTGGTCAACATCACCGCCGGCCCG
The DNA here is from genome assembly GCA_027483745.1 of Lysobacteraceae bacterium. Next base: position 128 of record JAIXTZ010000142.1, on the reverse strand, counting down.
AACTTCACCATGCGCGAGTTCGACGAAGTCGGCCGCACCATCGAGGAGTTCGCCTCGGAAGACGCCACCGTCGTGCTCGGCACCGTGCTCGACCCCGACATGCAGGACGACGTCCGCGTCACCGTGGT
>JAIXTZ010000216.1 GCA_027483745.1 Lysobacteraceae bacterium | reverse complement strand
CACGCCTTCCGGGGCTTGGCCGCTGCGCTCGCCGAACTGCTGCGCGGCGATGAAGGTGACGGCCGAGACGGAGCCGAAATGCGCGGCGATGGCGCCGGCCTCCAGCGGGCCGTCCTTGAGCCACAGGCGCGCCATCGCGTAGGCCGACGCACAAGTGACGATACCGGCGACGATGGTGACGGCGAGCAGGATCGCGACGTCGCCGAAGGAGGTGCTGCGCAGGGCCACGCCGCCCTTCAGGCCAATGGCCAGCAGCAGGAAGATCGACAGGTAGCTCTGGATCGCCGGCGGGATGGTGAGATCACTGCGCAGCGCGCGGGCGATCAGACCCAGCGCGAAGGCCAGCACCACCGGGGAGAGCAGGTTGCTGACGAGCAGTTCGGGGGAGAGGATCACGCCGCCTCCCCGCTGTAGCGCGCCGGCGCGGGGTTCACGTGGCCGCACCGGCTGCAGGTCCGGTGCGCCAAGGAGCGGTAGCAGCGGTCGAACACGGCGCCGAACTGCGTTTCGATGTTGTCCAGCACGAAGAACTCCTCGTAAACGGGGTGGTTGCAGGCGGCGCAATACCAGCGCAGCCCATCGAGCTCGCCGGCCGTTCGCTTGCGTTCGATCACCAGGCCGACCGATTCCGGCTTGCGCTGCGGCGAATGCGGCACGCGCGGCGGCAGGTAGAAGCACTCGCCGGCACGGATCGGGATGTCGCGCACGCGACCCTCCTCCTGCACACGGAGCACCATCTCGCCCTCGAGCTGCTGGAACCACTCCGGCCCCTCCTCGATGTGGAAATCGTCGCGCTCGTTGGGCCCACCGACGATCATCACGATGTAGTCCCCGGCGACGATGCACTTGTTGCCCACCGGCGGTTTCAGCAGGTGGCGGTGTTCGTCGATCCAGGCCTGGAGGTTGAAGGCGTTGCCGAGCATCGGGGCCTCGGGAAGGGAAGGGGATTCAGCGTCGAAGCGCGGCGACGCACTTCAGTTCGATGGCGATCGGCGTCGGCAGCGCGGTGATGCCGAGGGTCGTCCGGCAGGGTCCGGTGTCGACATCGGGGAAATACTCGGCCCACACCGCGTTGTAGGCCGGGAAGTCGCGCGCCATGTCGGTGAGGTAGACGGTGATATCGACGAGGTCCTCCCAGCACGCCCCGCTGGCCTCGAGCACGGAACGCACGTTCGCGAACACCGAGTGGCACTGGGCGACGATGTCGTACGCCACCAGTCGGCCATCCGCATCGAGCACGTTGCCGGGGACGCCATTCGTGGCCGGATCGCGCGGCCCGATGCCGGAGAGGAACAACAGGTCGCCCACGCGACGGGCATGAGGATAGCGGCCGACGGCCTTTGGCGCCGCGGCGGCGTGTACGACCCCGCTCATGCCAGCACCTCACGCTTCTGCAGGCGGGCAATGGCTTCGGCGTAGGTGGGCTCGACCGCGTCGCTGCTGCGCACGTCCATCGCGAGCTCGCGCACCCGTCCGTCGTGCAGGCTGTACACCCAGCCGTGGACGGAGAGGTTCTGCCCACGCGCCCAAGCGTCCTGCACGATCGTCGTCAGGCAGACATTGCGGGTCTGCTCGATCACGTTCAGTTCGCAGAGTCGCGCATGGCGCAGCGATTCGAGCTCGCACTGGGCGAGGCTGCCCGCGTGCTTGTCGGCCACGTCGCCGACATGGCGGATCCAGTTGTCGGCGAGGCCCACGCGCTGCCCCTTGAGGGCGGCATGCACGCCGCCGCAGCCGTAGTGGCCGACGACCAGGATGCAGCGCACCTTCAGCACGTCGACGGCGAACTGGATCACCGACAGGCAGTTCAGGTCGGTGTGGACGACGACGTTCGCGATGTTGCGATGGACGAACACCTCGCCGGGCAACAGGCCGCAGATCTGGTTGGCCGGCACGCGGGAATCGGAACAACCGATCCACAGGTATTCGGGCGCCTGCTGGCGCGAGAGCCGCTTGAAGAACTCGGGGTCCTCGGCCTTCACCTTGGCCGCCCACTCGCGGTTGCTCTTGATCAGGTGGCCAGGCATACCGTCCTCGCTTCGGTGAAGAATCGCATCGCGTCCCAGCCGCCTTCGCGGCCGACGCCCGAGTGGCGGTTGCCGCCGAAAGGCACTCGCAGGTCGCGCTGCATCCAGGTGTTGATCCACACCAGCCCGACGTCGAGCGCAGCGGCGACGCGGTGCGCACGGGCGAGGTCTTTCGTGAGCACCGTTGCGGACAATCCATAGGGCGTGGCGTTCGCCATCGCGAGCGCCTCGGCCTCATCCTCGAACGCATGCAGCGTGAGCACGGGACCGAAGATCTCCTCGGTGGCGCAGCGGCTGCCGATGCCGACGCCGTCGACCACGGCCGGCGCCTGCCACCATCCCGCAGGGTCGGCGCTGTCGAGCACACGGCCTTGCGCCAGCACGGCTCCGCCTTCTTCGGCGGCGAGGGCCAGGTAGGCGCGCACTTTCGTGGCCTGCACCGCCGAGGCCAGGGGGCCGATACGCGCCACAGCATCGGACGGCGGACCGGCCGTCCACGAGGGCAGCTCCGCACGCAGCGCCTCACGCCATTCGTCGAGCCTCGAACGGGGCACCAGCAGCCGCGAGCCGCACAGGCAGATCTGCCCGGCGTTCTGGAACGCGGCACGCGCCACCAGCCCGACGGCCTCGCGCGGCTCGATGTCGTCGAAGGCAAGCGTCGCGTTTTTGCCCCCGAGTTCCAGCGAGACCTTCTTCAACTGCTCGCCGCAAACCGCGCCGATGCGTCGGCCGACTGCCGTGCTCCCGGTGAAACTGACCGCCTTGACCGCCGGGTGCCGCACCAGCGCCTCGCCCACGACGGCGCCCTCGCCATGCACGACGTTCAGCACGCCTTTCGGCAGCCCCACGCGCGTCGCCAGCCGAGCGAAGGCCGTCGCCGTGGCCGGCGTGACCTCGGAAGGCTTGGCGACGACCGTGCAGCCCGCGGCCAAGGCCGGCGCCAGCTTCCACGTGAACAGGTACAGCGGCAGGTTCCAGGGGCTGATCGTCGCGACGACGCCGAGCGGCGGCCGCAACACGATGTTGAGGCCGGCTTCGCCGTGGTGCGACTCACTGCCGAAGGTGCGAGCCGACGCGGCGAAGAAGCGCAGGTTGGCCACGGCGCGCGGGATCTCGATCTCCCGGCACAGCGCGAGGGGCTTGCCGGTATCGCGGGACTCGAGCGCGACGAAAGCCTCGGCGTCGGCCTCCAGCGCATCGGCGATGCGCTCCAGCCAGCGGGCACGCTCGGAAGGTTTCTGCGCAGCCCACGCCGGGGCGGCACGCTGCGCTGCGGCGACGGCCGCCTCTGCATCGGCCGCATCGCCCCCCGCCACGTCAGCCCAGGCCTCGCCCGTGCAGGGATCGAACACGGACAGCCAGGCGTCGCGCGCCGAAGCTCGGTCATCGCCGTCGATATGCATTGCGAAACGCGCAGTCATCCATGAAGCGTAGCCGCTACGCGGGCCGTACGGACAGGTTCGGGGAGGCTCAGGCCTGGCAGCGCGGGCACCAGTAGAGACGCCGGGTACCGACCTCCTGCCGTTCGATGGTGGTGCCACAGGCGACGCAGGGTTCGCCCTCGCGATCGAAGACCATGAAGCGGAAGCTTCCCTTCACGCTGTAGGCCTTTCCCCGCCGCCCTCGGGTGGCGTAACTCAGGCGAGGGATGCGCAGGCAGGCGTCGGCAAGGCGCTTCTTCTCTTCGGCATCGAGGTCCTTCGGACGCCGCATGGGCAGCAGGCCCGCGTCGAACAGGATCTCGGAGCGTAGGTAATTCCCCAGCCCGCCGAGGAAACCCTGGTCCAGCAGCAACGCCCCGAGCTGGCGCCCGACGAAGGCCGGCTCACCCAGCCGCTTGCGTACGGCCGCGACCGTCGTACCGGCCTCGAGCACGTCGGGGCCCAGCTTGGCGAGGAAGGGGTGCGCCGCAACGCCAGCGTCGTCGAGCAAGGCGATGTCGGAGGCCGAGTAGAGCAGCAGCGCCTTGTGCGCCGACTCCAGCACCACACGCAGACTGCGCGTCGTGGCCGGTCGCTCGCCGGCATCGGCGACGCGCCATACGCCATAGAGCTGGTTGTGCGTGTACAGAGAAACGCCGTGGTCGAAACGGGTGAGCAGGGCCTTGCCGCGGGGAGTGATCGACTCCACGCGGCGCCCGACCAGCGACCGTGCTCGCTTAGCGAGGGTCGGGAGGTTCAGCTCGGCATGGACGATGGGCGAGCCGACGATGGCCTCGGCAAGCTCGTCGGCGGCGCGGCGGATTTCAGGACCTTCAGGCATGCCGCCATCGTCCGGCATCGATGATGCATGCGACGTCGACGTCAACGACGATCAGCGGCGCTCTGCGGACCGCGTGGTCGCGTGCAGGGCGGGCGGAACGCTCTGGACGTCGTGGTACTCGAAGCCGATGTCACGGGCACCGAGCCGCGCCACGCGCGCGCCGACGCCGGGGCCTGGGCCGTTGCGGGTGAGGAAGTAGAGGGTCACGACAGCACCGATGTGCAGCTCGAATCCGGCCGGACGCAGCAGGGCGCAGCCGCCTTCGGACAGATCAAGCACGGCGGTGCGCCAGCCGCGGTCCGGGCGCGCGACCAGCACTTCAGCGGCGAAGGGAAGGCGTTCGTTGTCGCGTCGATTCTGGGCGTCCATGGCCTCGTCGCTGGGTGTCGCCATCACAGCGCCTTGGTGCGGCCGCCGTCGACCGCTAGCGTGGTGCCCGTAATGTAGCCCGCGGCCGGCGACGCATAGAAGGCCACGGCCGCGGCCACTTCGGACGGTTCCGCGAAGCGTCCGGCCGGCACCACCGACAGGAACTCCGCCTCGACCTCGTCCAGCGTGCGGCCCGTCGCGCGTGCCCGGCCTTCGAGGATCTGGGCGAGCCGCGCGGTCTTCGTGAAACCGGGCAATACCGAGTTCACGGTGATGCCGTCCGCCGCCACTTCGCCGGCCAGTGTCTTCGCCCACGCGGCAACGGCCGAGCGCACGGTGTTGGACACGCCGAGGTTCGGGATCGGTTCGCGCACCGAGGTCGAGATGACATTGATGATCCGTCCGAAGCCCTGCGCGCGCATGCCGGGAAGCAGGCGCTGGGCGAGGGCGTGCGCGGCGAGCAACTGCTGCTGCAGCGTGTCGACGAACTGGGCAGACGTGGCATTCGCGATCGCGCCCGGGGGCGGCCCCGCGGAATTGTTCACGAGCACCGAGACCGGCTCGTCGCCGAGGGCCGCATGAACGTGACGCACCAGCGATTCCGGATGCGCGGCGTCGGCGACGATGAAGCCGTGACCGTGGCCCGGCAGGGTCGTCAGCGCGGCGCGCAGCGTGGCTTCGGTGCGAGCCAGCAGGCGAATGCGGGCGCCGGCCGCGGCGAGGGCCTGCGCGGAGGCGAGGCCAATGCCGGCCGAGCCGCCGCAGACCAGCGCGAGGCGTCCGTCCAGCGCGCTCACCGCTGCGGCACCTCGAGGGCGCGCATCATTTGCGGCACCAGGTCATCGTCGTGCTCGCCCTCGGGCGGAAGCAGGTCCTCGAGCAAGATGCCCCAGCCCGCCACGTCGTCATCGTCCAAGCCGTCGAGGGCGCGGAATTCGGCGTCCATCAGCGCGGCGCGGGCGGTGTCTTCGCTGTCGTACACCAGCACCTGCCCATCGCAATCGAGCACGTCGGCGACGCCGGACTCGCGCACCTGCAGTCGGGCCCAGACCAGCATGCGTGCTGGACAGGCCACCCACCACGCCGTGGCGACGACCGGGCTGCGCTCGTCGTATTCGCCATCGAAATCGCTCTCGATGCCGCGGTTCATGCTCATGGGACTCTCCGATTCAGGGGTACTGCCGCAACACGATCATCACCGCGGCCCAGACGATGGCGATGGCCGCGATCCAGCCACTGAGGAACGCCCAGAACCCGAAGAAGGCCATGTCGCGATCCGCATCGGCGACATACCCACGCTTCATCAGCCACGCGCTGTAGCCCCACTGGCCGTCCTCCGTGCCTTCGGCGAACGGCCAGCCGCGATCGCGATGGTGCCGGTGCGCGAGCAGCCGGAAGCCGATGTGGGCCGGGCCCGCCGATCCCGCGAGGCCGAGCATCATGAACAAGATGAAGTCTTCCATGGCGGCAAACGCTACGCGGTGGCCGGGGTGGGCGTCGTGATCAAAACGTCGCCAGGCCCGGCGCGCGCGGGTAGGGGATGGCGTCGCGGATGTTCGACAGGCCGCAGGTGTAGACCACCAGGCGCTCGAAACCGAGGCCGAAGCCGGCATGCGGCACCGAGCCGTAGCGGCGGAAGTCGCGGTACCACTCGTAGTGGGCCGGATCGAGGCCGAACTGGCGCATGCGGGCGTCGAGCACGTCGAGGCGCTCCTCGCGCTGGCTGCCGCCGATGATCTCGCCGATGCCCGGGGCCAGCACGTCCATCGCCGCGACCGTCTTCCCGTCGTCGT
>JAIXTZ010000113.1 GCA_027483745.1 Lysobacteraceae bacterium | reverse complement strand
GGCGAGCGCCGGGGTTTGGCGTGGTCGCTCGGTGACACCGTGCGGGTGAAGGTGCTGCGCGCCTCCGTCGAGGACCGCCGCATCGACTTCAAGCTGGTGCTGCCGGACGAGATCGACACCCCGCGCAAGGGCGGCACGCCGACCGCGCGTCCGCATCCCAACGCCAAGGCCCCGCGCGGTGCGGCCAAAGCCGGCGCCGGCAAGGCTCCGGGCAAGGGCGGCGCGCCGAAGCGCCGCCGTTGATCCCCACGACACGGAACCCCTCATGAGCAAGACCAGCTGGATTGTCGGCATCAATGCCGTCGCCTCCGCCCTCGAGCACGACGTCGCCAATGTGCGCGAAGTGCTGATGGAGAACAGTGGCAAGAACCCGCGCCTTTCCGAGATCGAGAAGGAAGCCGTCGATTGCGGCATCCCGGTGCGCAAGGTGAACACGCAGGCGCTGGAAGGCATCGCCGGCGGCACGCGCCACCAGGGCGTGGCCGCGCGCTATGAGGCCGCCAAGCTGCTCGACGAGAAGGACCTGAAGGGTCTGATCGAAGGCGCGGAGGGCAAGGCCCTGGTGCTGGTGCTCGATGGCGTGCAGGACCCGCACAACCTCGGCGCCTGCCTGCGCAGCGCGGCCGCCGCCGGCGTCACCTGCGTGATCATCCCGAAGGACAAGGCGGTGGGCGTCACCGCGACCGTGCGCAAGACCGCGGCCGGCGCCGCGGACCGCATCGCGCTCGTGCAGGTGACCAACCTCGCCCGCGCCCTGCGCGAGCTGAAGGACCTCGGCGTGTGGCTGTACGGCTTCGCCGGCGAAGCCCAGGCCTCGTTCTACTCGCTCGACCTCAAGGGGAACGTGGGCTTGGTGCTGGGCGGTGAAGGCGACGGCCTGCGCCGCCTCACCGGCGAGACCTGCGACCAGCTCGTCCGCATCCCGATGCCGGGCGACATGGAGAGCCTCAACGTCTCCGTGGCGACCGGTGTGGCCCTGTTCGAGGCCGTGCGCCAGCGGGGTGGCGCATGAGCCTGCAGTGGTTCGACTTCGTCGGCATGGCCGGCATCGCCTTCGTGCTGCTGGCCTATGCGCTGCTGCAGGCGGGCAAGCTGCAGGGCAGCTCGATCGGCTACCAGGTCGCGAACCTGTTTGGTTCGATCTTCATCCTCGTCTCGATCTTCGGTTCGCCGGCCCCGATCACCGAGGTGCTCACGCCCTTCCTGATGCAGATCGCCTGGATCGCGATCAGCCTCTATGGGCTGTGGCGCGGCCTGGCGGCGCGTGCGGCGAAGTTCCGCGCGCCGAAGTCGCCGGGCTGAATCTCAGCGTTTCGGCTTCTTCGCCGCCTTCGGCTTTGGTGGCGGCAAGGCCTTCGCGGTGTCGCGCAGCAGCGCGGCGAGGGCCTCGGGATCGTCCAGCCATTCGTCGATGACGGCGTGCGGCTTGGCCCCGGGGTAGGGCGGGGCCATCGGCGCCGTCGCCAACCTCGCCGCCGTCGCCGGCGTGGACTTGAGGAACAGCTGGTTGTCGCAGGCCAAGGCCACGACGATCCCGTCCACGCAAACGGCGTACTCGCCGAACATCTTCTTCAGCGCGACGTCGCCGGCGGGGCGGGACTGCTCCCGGACGTACTCGGCGAAGTCGGCGTCGGTGGCCATGAGGGTTCAGTCCTGTGCTGCGCGCATCAGGTCGAGGTCGTTGAACTGCTTCCAGCGGTTCATCACCGCGCAAAACAGCTGCGCGGTGCGCTCGGTGTCGTAGACGGCCGAATGCGCTTCGTTGCCATCCCACGGCAGGCCGGCGGCCTGGCAGGCCTTGGCCAGCACCGTCTGCCCGTAGGCCATGCCGGCCAGCGTGACCGTATCCATGGTGCTGAAGGGATGGAAGGGGCTGCGCTTGTGCCCGACGCGCGCGATCGCTGCGTTGAGGAAGCCGAGGTCGAAGTGCGCGTTGTGGCCGACGAGGATGGCGCGCTGGCAGCCGTTGCGCTTGGCCGCCGCCCGCACCGGGGTGAAGATGCGGTCCAGCGCAAGCTTCTCCGGCTGCGCGTCGCGGAACGGGTGGTCGAGCTGGATGCCGGTGATTTCGAGCGATTTTGGGTCGATGTCGAGGCCCGGCGCGGGCTCCACGTGCACGCTCACCGTCTCGCCGGGGAACAGGAAGCCCTCGTCGTCCATCTCGATCGGCACGGCGGCGATCTCGAGGAGCGCGTGGCGCGTCGATTCGAAACCGCCGGTCTCGACGTCGACCACGACGGGCAGGAAGCCGCGGAAGCGCGAGGCCATCGGCGGCGCGCCGGTGGCGGCGGGCGTGCCCTGCGGGCCCTGTTCGTCGAAATCGCTCATGCGCGCAGGATACCAGCCGCCGTGCGCCGGCCCCTCAGGTCCAGAAGTAGCGCACGAGGTGGAAGAAGATCGGCGCCGAGAAGCACAGCGAATCGAGGCGGTCGAGCATGCCGCCATGGCCCTCGATCAGGTGCCCCCAGTCCTTGATGCCGCGGTCGCGCTTGATCGCCGAGAGCACCAGGCCGCCGAAGAAGCCCATCACGCAGCTGGCGAAGGCGAGGCCCGCGGCCTGCAGCGGCGTGAACGGCGTCATCCACGCCATCGCCGCGCCCAGCGCGGTGGCGCTGAGGATGCCGCCGATCAGCCCTTCCCAGGTCTTCGAGGGCGACAGCGTCGGCGAGAGCTTGTGGCGCCCGAGCAGCTTGCCCCACACGTACTGCAGCACGTCGCTGCCCTGCACGACGAGGATCAGGAAGGCGATCAGCAGCATGCCCTCGCCTTCGTGGCCGGGGATGCGCAGGTCGAGCAGGGCGGGCAGGTGCGACAGGCTGTACACCGCCACCATCACGCCCCACTGGATCGTGGCCGCGCGCGTGAGGAAGCGTTTCGGGTCGCCGCTCAGCGCCGCGAGGATGGGCAGCAGCAGGAAGCCGTACACGGGCACGAGGATCGACCACAGGCTGTACCAGTCCACCCAGATCAGCGCGTAGTGCAGCGGCAGGCACAGGAAGAAGCTGGCCAGCAGCGCGTGGTGGTCGCCACGCCGCGTGTCGGTGATGGTGAGGAACTCGCGCAGCGCCAAGAAGCTCAGCAGCGCGAAGAAACCGATGACGGCGCTGCGTCCCAGCCAGAACACGAATCCCAGCAGGCCGACCATCCACCACCACGCGTTGACGCGGGCGATGAGGTTGTCGATGACCGCATGCGGCTGCCCTTTGGCCACGGCGTGGCGCAGCCCCAGCCCAACGAGGCTGGCGAACAGCAGGGTGCCGCCGAGGCCGGTGAACAGGAGGACGAAGGGATTGGTGACGTCGGGCATCAGCGGTCGTCCTGTTCGGGGGCCAAGGCGAGCAGGGCCTCGCGAGCCCGGTGCAGGAAGGCGTCCTTGGTTTCGCCCTCTTCGACATGCAGCGGTTCGCCGAAGCGCACCGTGCACAGCAGCGGCACCGGCAGCAGTTCGCCCTTCGGCATCACGCGGTTGAGGTTGTCGATCCACACCGGCACGAGGTTCAGCGCCGGGCGTCGGCGACCGACGTGCCACAGGCCGGCCTTGAACGGCAGCAGGCGCTCTTCGGTGAGGTTGCGCGTGCCCTCGGGGAAGAGGATCAGCGAGTCGTCGGCGTCGACGGCCTCGAGCATCTGTTCGACCGGATCGGCGGTCCGCGTCGCCGGATTGCGGTCGACGAGCACCGCGCGGAACACGCGCTGGCCGATGAAGCGCCGCAGCGGGTCGCCATTCCAGTAGTCGGCGCCGGCGACGGGACGCGTGCGGACGCGTTCGCGGGGGTCGAGCGAGGACCACAACAGGACGAAATCACCGTGGCTGCTGTGGTTGGCGAAGTACACGCGCTGCAAGCCGGGCGGCGGAGGGGCCATCCAGATGGTGCGCGCGCCGGTGAGCAGGCGCGTGGCGGCGGTGATGGCGGTGGCGGCGAGTCGGGCCAGCATCGGGTTAATCCAGCAGATGGCGGAGCGGCCAAAGGCCAGCGGCGACGAAGCATCCTTGGACGCCCGTCGCGATCAGGCCACGCTGCTTCCAACGGAGGGCGCCGGCCACGCGGTCCGCCATGGGTCGCGAGTGCTCCTGCGGCGTGCGTGACCAGCGTGCGTCGAAACGTGCGATCTCGGCACGCAGGTCGTCCGCGGCGGCCCAATCGCGGAAGACGACCGCATCGTAGCGGGCGCGGGCGACGGCATAGGCCGCGATAGCGCCGGCCAGCAACGCGAGCGTGAACATGGCGAGCGCTGCGGCGTGACTGAAGGTGAGCCACAGGCCGAATCCGGCGAGAAGCATCAGGGCGGCGATGACCCAGGGAAGGCCGCGGGGCCGACGCAGCACGTCGGCGGCCTGCGCAGCGAGCTCTCGGTCGCTGGCGATGTTCCCGCTCATGCGCTGGCCTCGAGGATGGCGGCGCGCTGCGCCTCGCCGATCACCAGCCGAGGCTGTGCCGCACGCAGTCGCTCGATGGCTTCGTCGAGGCTGGGCGCGCGGCCGCTGCGCAGCAGCCATGTCGCGACGGCGCAGGCGCTGCGGGAGAAGCCGAGCGCGCAGGCCACGCGCACGGTCTGGCCGTGGCGGAGTGCTTCGATCCGCTCCGCGGCGTGCTTGAGCCGTTCGGGGTCGGGGGCCACGAGATCGAGGCAGGGAAAACGTTCGCTGTTCGTCGCGGGGGCATGCAGTTCCGCGCTCAGGTCGAGCAGCGCCGTTGACGGTGGCAACGATTCCCCCCAGCGCGGAACGCGGCCGATCCGCACATCGTCCGCCACCATGGCGTCTGCCGGCAGGGCGCGCGTCCACGCCCACTGGTTGATGCGCGCGGCGATCAGGTACGGCAGCAGGAGCAGCCATGCCCCGGGCGACAGCCGGCCATCGGCCTGCTTCTGGAACGCCGCAACCCCGAGCCCCGCATACGCGAAGGCCACCAGCAGCAGGCTCACGGCAGGCCACAGCAGCCACCACGCCGCGCCGCCCATGGCCACGGCGACGGCCGTGCAGGCGAACGCGCCGAGCCCATAGCGCAGCGCGATCCGTCGCCGGGCCGCATCTCTGGTCCAGCCTGCACTGGCCAGCGGTGAAGGGCCGTGCTCGGGCCAGAGCCACAGGCAGAACGCGCCAAGCAGCGCGCCGGTCGGGAGGTCGATGAAGTGGTGCTGGTAGGTCGTCAGCACCGAGATGCCGATGAGCAGGAACCACGCGTGGAGCAGCGGCCGCAGCGACGGCCGCAGCTTCGGCGTGTAGACCGCCCACAGGATCACCAGCAGCGCGATGTGCAGGGATGGCGCCTGGTTGTAGGGCTTGTCGAAGCTGGTGAGCGCGTCGAACATCGCGCCGGGCAGCCCGTGGGTGTCGGGCCGTTCAAAGCTGAAGTGCAGCGGCCATAGCAGGAAGCAGGCCACGGCCACCAGCTGCGCGGTCAGCAGTCGTCGCCCCTGAACGTCCACGGCCGCGGCGCTGCGATGCACGAACAGCGAGGCGGCGTAGAAGGCGTTGATCGACCAGTAGGGCACGATGCTCCACGCCACGAAGGGGACCGCGTGCTCCCAGTCGAACACGACCGACGGCACGTCCCCGCGCGTGGCCGCGAGATGGTTGGCGATGCCGTAGCTCAGGTAGAAGAACGGGCCGAGGAAGGCCAGCCAGGCCAGTCCCCGCCGCCACGCGATCGGTGCCGGGCTCATGCGATGCGCTGGGCCAACGACACCGTGAAGATGCCGAACTCGTCGATCCGCTGTTCGAGCTTGCGGAAGCCGGCGGCCTCGACGAGCTGGTCCATCTCGCGCTGGCTGCGTCGACGCATCACCCAGGCCGCGCCCTGCCGATGGCTGGTCAGGCCCCGCGCAATCAGCTCCAGCTGGGGATGCCAGGGCTGGCCGGTGTAGACGAGATAGCCACCCACGGGGATCGCGTCGGCCAGGCCGGCGAGCGAGGCTTCGAGCAGCGTGTTGTCCGGGAACAGCTCGTACAGGCCCGAGACGATGCCGAGCGTCGGTGCGGGCTGCGCGCCGGCCACCTGCGCCCGATCGAAGGCGTCGGCCTGTTCGAAACGGGCGATGCCCCCGAGGCCTTTGGCCTCGATCAGCGCGCGGCCCTGCTCGACGTTCAGCGGGCTGTAGTCACGCAGCAGGACGGCGTCGGGGCGCTGCCCGGCATCGGCGAAGAACTCCAGCGCGTAGCGGCCGTGGCCTGCGGCGATGTCCATGACCCGCACCGGTTGGCCTGCTTCGCGCAGCTGCGCCATCGCCCGCCGCAGCAGCGCCTCAACGTGGCGCTTGCGCACCCGGATGCCGCGCCAGCCGATCGAACCGAGGTAGACGCGGTCGATCAGCTTGCCGATCGGGTTGCCGCTTTCCGCGCGATCGCGATAGACGAAGTCCAGGGTGCTGCCCGAGTCATAGCCGGTGTCTTCACCGAGCTTCAGCCCCGTCGAGAACAGCGCGCCGAACCGGAGCGACGCTTTCGTCATCGCCCAGTACCAGGCCCGGGGCGACCACCACGGCAGCGGCGCGGCCAGCGCATCCGATTCGATCTGGCTCTCGCTGGCCTCGTGCGAGCGGCGCAGGTCGGGGACCGCGAGCGGTGCATCGAAGCGCTGCAGCACGAAGCGGCGAACCTTCGCGAGCGCGATGTGCCGGTCTTTCTCGCCCAGCGTGTCGTGGAAGAAGCCGGGCAGCACGTGCTTTTCCCTGATCGGCGTGCCGAGCCGTTCGAAGAAGCGGTGCTGCGGCCCATGGTGCACGACGAAATCGGCGCCCGACACGAGCAGCTGCGTGGGCACATGGATGGCTTGCGCGTCTTCAACCACACGCTCGGCGGCGTCGTAGAGCCCCAGCAGGATGCGCACCGAGATCGGACGTGTCACCAGCGGGTCGGCCTCGTAGCTGGCGATGCGCGCGGGATCGTGCGTCAGGAACTTGGCCTTGACGTAGCTGTTGACGAAGAAGTTGCCGCGCAGCGCCTGCATCAGCCGCAGGCCGGTCCGCGCGAACGGGACGTAGAGCTTCACCTGGAAGGCCGGCGAGGCCAGCACGAGGGCGCGGATCTTCGGCGCGTAGTCATGCACCCAGGTGGCCGCCAGCACCGCGCCCACGCTCTGCGCCACGACAGCGATGCGTTCCGGAGCGATTCCGTGGCTCGCACCGATGTGATCGATGAAGGCCTGCACGTCGCGCACCGAGGTGCCGAACGACGGGCTGTCGCCGCGCTCGCCGGGCGATCGGCCGTGGCCGCGCGCGTCCCAGGCGAAGACGTCGAAATCCGGCAGGTCCAGTTCCTCGGCGAGGTGGGCCGTGCGGCCTCCGTGCTCGTGGCCGCGATGGAACAGCACGATGGCACCGCGGGAGGTTCCGGTGGCCGGCCAGTGCCGGTAGAACAGGGTGGCGCCGTCGTGGCTGGCGAAGGTCGATTCCGTGCAGTGGCGCATGCGTTTCAGGCGTCCTTGGGGGGAAGGGGGTTGGCGAGTCCAGTGCGGACGCGATTGACGATCGTCCAGGCCAGCAGCAGGCACAGCGCCGGCATCAGCCATGCCATCCATGCCGGCAGCGATCCGGCGATGCCGAGCCAGAAGCCAAGCGCGCCGAACACGAAGGCGCGATCACTCTTGCCCAGCGGGCCGTCGTAGCGACGCGCGCCCCCCATCATCGGTCCGAGCGCGCCCGCATATTCGCTGAGGATGGCCAGCAGCACGACGCCCACCACCCAGGCGGGGGCGAACGGCGCGACCAGCGCGAAGGGCAGGAACAGGGCGCTGTCGGCGATGACGTCGGTGAGTTCGTTGAGGTAGCCGCCGAGGCGCGACTGCTGGCCGAACTCACGGGCCAGCATGCCGTCGACGGCATTGAGCGCCATCCGCCCCAGCATCCACGCGGGAAGCAGCAGGAACAGCGAGGGCTGCGGCACGCACGCCAGCAGGACGCCCAGCGCGACGGAGACCCCGCAGGTGGCGACGGTGACCTGGTTCGCGGTGACGCCAGCATCGGCGAGTGCGGCGACTCCAGGGCGGAGCAGCGCCTGGAAGCGGGGTTTGAGCGAATAGAGCGTCAAGGGGCGATGGGGGGCGGAAGGGGCCACCCACGCTAACGGCCGATGCGTCACGCGACAAGGCGGGCCCGTCGCCGGCAGCGGGTCCCGTCGTGACCGTCGCGCGTCCGACGACCGCTCGAGGCCTGAATCCGCGACTTCGACGGTTCGTACGCCGGGAGCTTCGGCCTATTGAGCCGACGCGAGCTCGTCGCGGATCCAACGTTCGGCGTCGGCGATCGCCTCGAACTCCCGGAACGGCGAGCGAAACAGCCCGCCGAGCAGGGGCATCATCGTGTCGCGGCCCTCGATGCCGGGCGGAGCGACGTAGGCGTTGGCCACGGACTCAATGCCCGATGCGCGCCAGGCGTCGAGCAACCGGCCAAAGGCCCGGATCCCGTCCGGCGTGACCACCATGCTGCCGTGGAACAGACTGATGTGCCCGAACGCCCCGCGCGCCGCCAGCTCGGCGATGAAGGGGCGATAGGCTTCGATCACGGTGTCGACCATGGGGCCGTCGAAGGGGCCCGTGGATTCCACGTACAGGATCCGGCCGGAGCGGTGGATGGTCATGCCGCCGCGGTGGCGGCCTCGGAGTGCCGGTGGCGCCATCGTGCTCCTCCCCCGCGGCGGATTTTTTTCGCTACTCGCTGGTCTTGTCGGCTTTCTCGCGGCTGCCGCTCATTGCTTCGCCATGCACGAGGAACCAGGTGTTTTCCGCGATGTTGGTGGCGTGGTCGCCGATGCGTTCGATGTTCTTCGCCATGAACAGCAGGTGCGTGCAGGGCGTGATCTGCTTCGGGTCCTCGGCCATGTAGGTGAGGAGCTCGCGGAACAGGCTGGTGTAGGCGGCATCGAGTTCCGCGTCGCGATCGCGCATGGCGGCGGCACGTTCGGCGTCACGCAGGCGGTAGGCCTCGAGGGCCTCGGCCAGCAGTTCGCTGGCCAGCGTCGCCAGCGCCGGCAGGCCCCGCGCGGGCGCCACGGGCGCGCTCTGGTTCAGCACCATCGAGCGCTTGGCCACGTTCGAGGCGTAGTCGCCGATGCGCTCGATGTCTGCGGCGATGCGCAGTGCCGCGTAGACCTCGCGCAGGTCGCGGGCCATCGGCTGGCGCAGGGCCAGCACGCGCAGCACGTCGTTGGAGATGACGCGCTCAAGCTCGTCGATGGCGTCGTCGTTGATGGTGACGCGCTCGGCAGCCTTGCTGTCGCGGCGCTGCAGCACGTCGATGGCCGCCTCGATCTGGCCCAGGGCCATCTCGCCCATGCGGGTGATCTCGCCGTTGATGCGCTCGAGTTCGGCGTCGAAGCTCTTGACGATGTGTTCGGTGCCCATGGTGCGCTCCTGGCTCAGCCGAACCGGCCGGTGATGTAGTCCTCGGTCTGCTGCTTCGAGGGCTTGGTGAAGATCTGCTGCGTGACGCCGTGCTCGACCAGCTCGCCCAAGTACATGAAGGCGGTGAAGTCGGAGCAGCG
>JAIXTZ010000208.1 GCA_027483745.1 Lysobacteraceae bacterium | reverse complement strand
GGCCTCGTCGAAGTGCCGGTGGTGCTGCGCAAGGTCGACGACCGCGCCGTCATCGCCATGGCGCTGATCGAGAACATCCAGCGCGAAGACCTGAACCCGCTGGAAGAAGCGCAGGCCCTCGCCCGCCTGATCGACGAATTCGCGCTGACCCACCAGCAGGCCGCCGAGGCCGTGGGCCGTTCGCGCGCCGCGGTGTCGAACCTGCTGCGCCTGCTCGAGCTGCCGGAAGCCATCCGCGCGCTGGTCGACGCCCGCAAGCTCGAGATGGGCCACGCCCGCGCGCTGCTCACCCTCGCCCCGCAGGCCGCGGTGGCGCTGGCCCAGCAGGCCGCCGAGGAAGGCTGGAGCGTGCGCGAAGTCGAACGCCGCGCCACCGAACTCGCCGCCGGCAAGCTGCCCGACGCGAAGCCCGGCAAGACGCCGGTGGCGAAGCGCGACGCCGACGTCGCCCAGCTCGAGCGCGAGCTCGGGGAACTGCTGGGCACCAAGGTGGAAGTGAAATCCGGCCGCGGCGGGAAAGGCCAGCTGGTGCTGCACTTCCACGGCAACGAGACCCTCGACGGATTGCTGGAGCGCCTGCGCGGCCCGTCGCACTAACCCCCCCCCCCCCGCCATGGAGCCCCCCCATGACCCGCTCCCCCCTCGGTTTTGCGGCCCTGTCGGCCGTCGCGCTCCTCGTCGCCAGTCCTGTCGCAGCCGCGCCCCGCAACTTCAGCCCGGCCCTCGCCCCGGTGCTCGAGGCGAGCCGCGACTACGTGCTGGTCGACGAAGGCCTGGCCAAGTCCGCGGCCAAATCGATCACGAGCGGCGGCTGCAACCCCTGCTGGGGGCAGGTCGTGCGCTACACCACGTTCTCGTCGCCGGTGCAGACCTACGACGCCCACCGCTACGACGGACGTGACGTGGTGCTGCTGGTTCCGGTGAACCACCCCCGCACCGCGCGAGCCACCCCGGAGCGCATCCGCGCCCTGGTCGACCGGCTCGATCTGATCCACGCCACGTACCGCGAACTGCTCGGCTGGGAGCCGACGCGCAGCCGCGACCCCCTCGGCAAGCAGATCGCCGCGATCCTGCCGAACGACCGCAACGACTGGTACGGGCTGGCCTTCGTCCCGGGCGACAGCTCCGAATACGTCAACGCCGTCCTCGACGAAGACAGCTTCGACGACGACTTGCTGGGCAACGTCTTCGTCCACGAGCTGGCGCACAACTTCGATCCGATCCGGCACTGGGACTTCGGCCCCGATGCCGCGCACGACTGGACCACCTTCATGCAGGTCTGGACGGCGCGTCGGCTGGCGCGAATGGACGAAGGCGGCCGCAGCCGCTGGGACCGCGAGGAGGCCAACCAGACCACGCGGCGCTGGTCGCTCTGGCAGGCCAACCCGGCCACCTACACGTTCGCGCGTTGCGCGGTGCAGGACCCGCGCCCGCAGGATTGCCAGGACAACGTCAACACCATCACCGGTGTCCTGATGGCGACGCTCGCAAGGCACATCGACTCGCCGGCCACGATCCGCCAGTGGCTGCGCACCGTGCGCACCGACGCGACCCGCCCCGACACCGCCGAGGCCCGCAGCGACTACCTGCTGCGCACGCTGGCCGACGCCACGCGCAGCGACACCCGCTGCGCGGCGCAGCATTTCCGCTTCCCGGTCGGCCCGGGCCTCGCGGCGGCGGGTGCCTACGCCAGCCCGTTCCGGGGCTGCCTCGACAGCGACAACGACGGCTTCCGGCGCTTCGACGACTGCGACGACAGCCGCGCCGACGTGCGACCCGGCGGCACCGAAGTGGCCGACGGGCGGGACAACACCTGCGACGGCATCGTCGACGAACGCCGGGTGCGCGAGGCCGACGTGGGCGAGTTCAGCGACAACGGCTTCAACGGCACGCCGATCGGCACGCATCCGGTCGCGGTCGAAGGGGCGATGGCGTCGACCAGCGACCGCGATGCGGTGCGCTTCGACAATGCCTTGGCCGTGAACCGCGCCCAGGTCCGCCTGTGTGCCACCGGCGACCGCATGAGCCTGGCCGGCCTCACGCCCGAGGGCGTCCTCTGGGGTCCGCTGGCCACCGCCGAGGCGGGCAGCTGCACGACGATGGGCACGAACAACCGGAGCTATCGCGGCTTCCGCATCGACCGAGCGGGCGTCAGCACGGGCGCGGCGAGCTGGCGCCTCGAGATCGCCGCGAGCAGCGAGGGCTGGCCGCGCCCGCGTGCGATCACCCTGAGCACCGATGGCGGCAACAGCGTGCGCGCCGCGGTCGACGCCGCGCGCGTTCCCGGCGGCACGGCCGGCGTGGAAGTGCGCTGGACCGGCAGCGGCAGCGGCGTCCTGAAGTCCGGCCCGCTGGCCGACGCCGACAGCCTCGTCGCCCCGCCGCTCCCCGCGACGTCGATGGATCGCGCGAGCACGGAGCGCCACCAGCTGCGAGCGCAGCTGTTCCGCGACGGCCTCCCCATCGAGGAACCGACCCGGCCGTTCACGGTGGCCACCGAGGGCTTCGCGCTGAGCTCCGGCGTCGCGGTGTCATCGGCACTGCCCGCCGGTCGCAGCGAAGAGCACTGGTTTATCGACGTGCCGGCCAACGCGTCGCGCCTGAGCGTCACCGGCACCAGCGCACAAGGCCTGACCCTGCATGCAGCGCGCGCCGCCGCCCCGGTGCCGGCGGTCGCCGTGCCGTCGATTGCCCCCGCACCCGCGCGCAACCTCGCGCAAGCCAGCGCCACGACAAGCGCCGGCAGCGCGAACCTCGTGGTCAACGCGCCGACGGCCGGACGCTGGTACATCACACCCACCAACAGCGGCGCGCAGGCGGCGGGTTTCTCGCTGCGCGCCACGGTGGAGGCGACGCCGCCCGCCATCCGCGCCGGCGGCTACTTCAACCCGTCGAGGCCGGGACACGGGCTGTTCGTGCATCCCGCGGGCGGGGAATGGGCGGGGCTCTGGTACACGTACGAGGCCGACGGGCAGCCCCTCTGGTACTACCTGCAGGGCAACGCCCCCGGCGCGAACGGCCAGTGGAACGGCGTCATCTACCGGGCACGCTGGGACGGCGCCGCCGCGCAGCTGCGACCGGTCGGCAACGCGGTGCTGACGCCTGGCGCCGAGAACGGTTTCAGCTTCAGCTGGAACCTCGACGGCGTCGCCGGCAGCGAAGCCTTCCGCCCGTTTGGCCGCGGCTGCCCGACCCTCGGCGGCGGCGAGGGCGTGAACGCCAGCCAGCACTACTTCGACCCCGCGCGTTCCGGCAGCGGCTACAGCGTGCAGCTGATGACCACGCCGGCAGCCTACGAGTTCTACGCGGCATTCGTCTACGACAGCGCCGGCCAGCCGCGCTTCCTCGTGGCCGAACGCGGCGGCGCCGGTGCGCGCGACGAGGCGGTCGCGCTCGAGCAGCTCCGCGGCTTCTGCCCGTCCTGCACGCATGCGGCGGTGACGCGACGCTCCGCCGGCACCCTGCGCAGGACCTATTCGGCGAGTGGCGTGCTCGAACGCATCGTGCTGCAGGCGGGCTTCGGAAACGGCCTGTCGGGCGATTGGAACGTCACTGACGTCGTTCAAATGCTCGACGGCAACCGACGCGCGCAGGGCTGCGCCCTGTAGCGGCCGGGCTGATCGGCGGGCCGCGACGCGCCGTCGATCAGGTCCAGTCGACGACGCCGAACTCGTCCAGCAACTCGTCGCAAAGCACGGCCCACTCGTTGGCGACCGCGCTGTTGGCCGGCTGCCGCCACACCGGCTTCTTCGCGGCGAGCGCATCGGCCACGGCGATGGCGCGGCGCAGGTAGGGCGTGCGCACCTTGAACTGCTGGGCCAAGCGCGCGGCCGTCTGCGCGTGCTGCTTCGCGCGCGGGTTGATGGCGTTGATGACGAACTCGGCCGGGGCGAGGTTCGGGTTCATGTGTTCCGAGATCGACACCGCCTCGGCGAGCAGGGAGGCCACGCCGTCGACGGCGTAGCTCTCAGGCTGCAGCGGGATGACGAGGCGCTGCGAGGCGGCCAGCGCGGCGGTAAGGCGCAGGCCGATGGCCGGCGCGGTGTCGATGACGATGACGCTGAACGCCTTGTTGAGCGCCTTCAGGTGGCCGATGGCGGTGAAGGCCTGCGAGAGCTGGCCGCGGTCGGTGGCGTTGAGCGCGGCGGTCGCCGGCAGCACGTGGATGTTCGGATCGACCCCGGGCATCGGGACCGGCACCCCATCGGCCGAGAACAGGCGCTCGGCGCCGTCGGCCTTCAGGGCCTTGCCGCGGTCGGCCAGCGTGCCGGTGAGGTTGCCCTGGGCGTCGAAATCGACCGCGAGCACCTTGTTGCCGCGCTCCGCGGCCCGGAAGGCCAGGTGCGCGGCCAGCGAGGTCTTGCCCACGCCGCCCTTGTGGTTCGCCACCGTCACGATCATGCGGTTCTCCCCGGTTCCGTCCAGCCCGAGTGTCGGCGGGATGGGCCTAGGGTGGCAACGGTGCGCTGCCCGGCCGCCTGAACGCCCGGCCCGGCGGACTTGTCCACAGGCCGGGACGCTGGCATAGTGCGCGGCTCCCTGCGTCCGCCTGTCGGCCGTCGGGGGATGCATCGTCCCGCCCACGCGGGACTTTCCGCCCCACTGGCCCTCGCGGGCCCGGCCATCCGGCCGCGGGGCGGGCCGAAGCCACCCAGGCAATGGGCGGCACCCACGAAGCACCCAGGAGGGCCACATGGGCCGCAAGTGTCAGCTGACCGGCAAGAGCGTGATGTCGGGCAACAATGTTTCGCACGCGAACAACAAGACGCGCCGTACCTTTTCGGCGAACATCCACGAGCGCCGCTTCTGGGTTGCCAGCGAGAACCGCTGGGTGAAGCTCAAGATTTCGGCGAACGCCCTGCGCACGATCGACAAGAACGGCATCGACGCCGTCCTCGCCGAGCTCCGCGCCTCCGG
>JAIXTZ010000334.1 GCA_027483745.1 Lysobacteraceae bacterium | reverse complement strand
TCCGGATCGTCGATGCCCGACAGCGTCGTCATCAGCTCCGGCGGCAGCTTGCGGTTGGTCTTCAGGTACTGCTCGAACAGCGCCAGCAGCGAACGACGGGCCACGTCGGCCTCGCGCTCGTCATCGCCGGCGATCGACTCGGTCACCACGCCGCGACCCATCAAGGCACCGTCGACATCGCGCACGTCGCTCACCTTGAAGCGCGACACGCCTTCGACGAGCACCTTGATGGTGCCGTCGGGCAGCTTCAGCAGTTGCAGCACGGTGGCGAGCGTGCCGATGCGGTAGAGGTCGCTACCCGCGGGGTCGTCGGTCTCGGGGCTGGTCTGCGCCAACAGCAGGATCTGCTTGTCGGCGGCCATGGCCACGTCGAGCGCCTTGATCGACTTGTCGCGCCCGACAAACAGCGGGATGACCATGTGCGGATACACCACCACGTCGCGCAGCGGCAGGATCGGCAGGTCGTGGGTGGATTCGCGGCTCATGTCAGGCTCCTTGCGGCCGGTGTCGGCCCATGGACGCAGGATGGGGACGGCCTGCCCCGGAAACAACAAGCCCCGCCTCGGAAACCGGGCGGGGCTTGCTGGTATTCATGTTGGCGCCCGAACTCAGTCGCCGGAAGCGGCACGTTGCGGTGCCGGCGCCGGGGTGGTGTAGATCAGGTAGGGCTCGGTTTTGTGCTCGATCACCGACTCGTCGACCACCACCTTGCTGACGTTCTCCTTCGACGGCAGCTCGTACATCGTGTCGAGAAGCACCGATTCGAGGATCGTCCGCAGGCCACGGGCGCCGGTCTTCCGCTTCAGCGCCTTGCGGGCCACGGCGGCCAGGGCGTCCGGGCGGATCTCCAGCTCGACGCCTTCCATGTCGAACAGCTTCTTGAACTGCTTGGCGATGGCGTTCTTCGGCTCGGTGAGGATCTTCACCAGCGCGGCTTCGTCGAGCTCCTCGAGCGTCGCGACCACCGGCAGGCGGCCGACGAACTCGGGGATCAGGCCGAACTTGATCAGGTCTTCCGGCTCGACATCGGCCATCAGCTTTCCGGCGTCGGCCTTGTTGGACTGGCTTTTCACCTTGGCCGAGAAGCCGATGCCGCCGGCCTCCGTGCTGCGCTGCTGGATCACCTTCTCGATGCCCGCGAAGGCGCCGCCGCAGATGAACAGGATGTTGCGGGTGTCGACCTGCAGGAACTCCTGCTGCGGGTGCTTGCGGCCGCCCTGCGGCGGGACGCTGGCGACCGTGCCTTCGATCAGCTTCAGCAGGGCCTGCTGCACGCCTTCGCCCGACACGTCGCGGGTAATCGACGGGTTCTCGCTCTTGCGCGAGATCTTGTCGATCTCATCGATATAGACGATGCCCTGCTGCGCCTTCTCGACGTCGTAATCGCACTTCTGCAGCAGCTTCTGGATGATGTTCTCGACGTCCTCGCCGACATAGCCGGCTTCGGTGAGCGTCGTGGCGTCGGCCATCGTGAACGGCACGTTGAGCAGGCGCGCCAGCGTTTCGGCAAGCAGGGTCTTGCCCGAACCGGTCGGGCCGATGAGAAGGATGTTCGACTTCGCCAACTCGACATCATCGCCCTTCTGGCGCGACTCGATGCGCTTGTAGTGGTTGTAGACCGCGACGGCGAGGGTCTTCTTCGCGCGCGGCTGGCCGACCACGTACTGGTCGAGCACCTCGAGGATCTCTTTCGGCTTCGGCAGGTGGCTGCGCGCCGCCTGCGACTTGTCCTCGAGTTCCTCGCGGATGATGTCGTTGCAGAGCTCGACGCATTCATCGCAGATGAACACGCTGGGGCCTGCGATCAGCTTCCGCACCTCGTGCTGGCTCTTCCCGCAGAAGGAGCAGTAGAGGATCTTGGAACTGTCGGCGGGGCGGCTGGGTCGGTCGTCGGTCATTTCTTGGGAAACCCGGGGGCAGCGGTCTCGGCCCGAGAATAGCACCGGCACCCCGGAGCGGAAGCCCCGGGGTGCTGGCGTGGCGTGAAGGGGAAAACGGCGGCGTTCAGCCGGCCTGCACCGTGTCGTCCGGACGGCGCTCAAGCACGGCGTCGATGAGGCCGTAGGTCTTCGACTCTTCCGCGTTCATGAAGAGATCGCGCTCGAGGTCCTTCTCGATCTGTTCGACCGACTTGCCGGTGTTGGCGGCGTACTCGCGGGCCAGCTTCTCGCGGAGATACAGGATCTCCTTGGCCTGGATGGCGATGTCCGTCGCCTGGCCCTGGGCGCCGCCCGAGGGCTGGTGGATCATCACGCGGGAGTTCGGCAGGGCGTAGCGCTTGCCCTTGGCACCGGCAGCCAGCAGGAACGAGCCCATGGAGCAGGCCTGGCCCACGCAGATGGTGCTGACGTCCGGCTTGATGAAGCGCATCGTGTCGTAGATCGCCAGGCCGGCGGTGACGACGCCGCCCGGCGAGTTGATGTACAGGCTGATGTCCTTCTCGGGGTTCTCGGCCTCGAGGAACAGCAGCTGGGCGACCACGACGTTCGCCATGTAGTCGTCGATGGGACCCACCAGGAAGATCACCCGCTCCTTCAGGAGGCGCGAGTAGATGTCGTACGCGCGCTCGCCGCGGGCGGTCTGTTCGACCACCATCGGGACGAGGTTGAGGCTCTTGGTCGGTTCCATGGG
>JAIXTZ010000135.1 GCA_027483745.1 Lysobacteraceae bacterium | reverse complement strand
GACGCCCGCCCGAGCCCGCCACAGCGCGGTCCCGCCCCCCCCTGTACTCCCCCCCCCCCGTTCAGAGAAACCCCCCGATGCGCCCCTGGTTGCGCTGGTTGCGACGCCTCCTGCTGGCCGGTCTGGCCCTCGGCCTGCTGGGTCTCCTCGCCGTCGGCGCGGTGATCTGGACGGCCTGGCCTCAGTTGCCGGACGTGCGTGAGCTGAGGCAGGTCGAGCTGCAGCTCCCTCTGTCGATCTACTCCGCCGACGGGAAGCTCATCGCGCTCTACGGTGAGACGCGTCGCTACCCGGCGCCGATCGACACCATCCCGGAGCGCGTCAAGCGGGCCTTCCTCGCCGCCGAGGATGCGCGCTTCTATGAGCACCAAGGTCTTGATTTCAATGGCATTTTCCGGGCCGTCTGGCTGATCCTGTCGACGGACCGGACGCGCGTACCGGGCGGCAGCACGATCACCCAGCAGGTGGCGCGCGACTTCTACCTGAGCAATGAGTACAGCTACGTCCGCAAGTTCCGGGAGATGCTGCTGGCCATCAAGATGGAGCAGGAGCTGACCAAGGACGAGATCCTCGAGCTGTACCTGAACAAGATCTTCTTCGGAAATCGCGCGTACGGCGTCGCCGCGGCCGCCGAGTACTACTACGGCAAGTCGCTGGACGAGCTGACCATCGCGGAGGCCGCCACCCTCGCCGGCATCCCCAAGTTCCCCTCCAGCGCCAACCCGATCAGCAACCCGGCCCGAGCGATGGAGCGCCGGAACTATTACGTGCTGCCGCGGATGCTGGAGCTCGGGGTCATCGACCAGGCCGAATACGAGGCGGCGCTGGCAGAGCCCAACAACGCCAAGCCCCATGAGCCGCCGGTGGAGGTCGACGCGCCCTACGTGGCCGAGATGGTGCGCCAGGCGATGGAAGAGCGCTTCGGCGCCGACGCGCTGACGGGTGGCTACAAGGTGGTGACCACCCTGAAGTCGGCCGACCAGAACGCCGCCGTCGCGTCCGTGCGCAACGGCCTCATCGAGTACGACCAGCGCCACGGCTGGCGCGGCGCCGAGGGACGGGTCGAAGACTTCGCCGACCTCGACGCCGACGGGCTGCGCGCCGCCCTGGCGCGCTTCCCGACGATCCCCGACCTGCAGCGCGCGGTGGTTCTGGAGGTCGACGCGGCTCGCGCAGTGCTGCGGACCGCCGGCGAAGCCTCGCTGGACCTCCCGGCCGCGGGGCTGCGCTGGACGGGCCGCACGCCGGCCCAAGTGCTCAAGCCAGGCGACGTCGTGCGCTTCCGCCTCGACAAGGATGGCCAGCCGCAGCTCGTGCAACTGCCGCAGGCGCAGGCCGCCCTCGTGTCGCTGGAAGCCGAGACCGGCGCGCTGCGCGCGCTGGTGGGCGGCTTCAGCTTCTCGCAGAACAAGTTCAATCGCGCGACGCAGGCGCAGCGTCAGCCGGGTTCCAGCTTCAAGCCCTTCGTGTACTCGGCCGCCTTCGAACGGGGCTACACCCCGGCGACGATCGTGATGGACGCACCGGTGGTCTTCCGCGATCGCGCCGGCAACGTCTGGCGCCCACAGAACGACCGCGGCGATTTCGCCGGGCCCATGCGCCTGCGCGAAGCGATGGTGCAGTCGCGGAACCTCGTGTCGGTTCGGCTGCTCGACGCCATCGGGGTGCAGTTCGCACAGCGCTACATCACCCAGTTCGGCTTCACGCCGGAAAGCCTGCCCGCGAACCTGTCGATGTCGCTGGGCACGTCGTCGCTGACGGTGATGTCGGTGGCGCGCGGCTACGCAACGTTCGGCAACGGCGGCTACCGCATCGATCCGTGGTTCATCGCCCGCGTCGAGGACCGCAACGGCGTGGTGGTGATGGAACACCACCCGGCGCGCGCCTGCCCCACCTGCCCCGGATCCGCGGTGGGCGTGGCGGCCCAGCCCGCCGTGGTAGACGGCTTCAACTTTGGTGCCGTGACGCCCTCTGCCGCGCCGGCCACCGCCGCGAGCGGCATCACGGGGGCGGCCAACGACGCCGACGCACGCCATGACGTGCCCGGTCCGCCGGAGCAGGCCACGGCGGCACGGGCCATCGACCCGCGAACGGCCTTCCTGGTGCGCTCCCTGCTGCTGGACGTGGTCAACCGCGGCACCGGCACCGCCGCGAAGGTGCTGGGCCGCGCCGACATCGGGGGCAAGACCGGCTCGACCAACGACCATCGCGATGCCTGGTTCTCCGGCCTCGGCGGCGACCTGGCGACCACCGTTTGGGTGGGGCGTGACGATTTCACCCCGCTGGGCCGCGGCGAGTACGGGGGTCGCGCCGCCCTCCCGATCTGGATCGGCTACATGGGTGCGGCGCTCAAGGACGTGCCGGTCGCCGACCCCGCGCCGCCCGCTGGCCTGCTGACCGTCACGGTCAATCCGGCGACCGGCGGACTCTTGCCCGACGGCACCCCGGGCGGCCTTACCGACTATGTGAAGACCGAGGACTACGACCGGATGGTGGCAAGCGGCTTCGGCACCGAGGCCGGCGAGGTGCAAGAGGAAGCCTTCGACGTGTTCTAAGCCGCAAACACCGACGGCACCAACGACAAAGCCCCGCGATCGCGGGGCTTTGTCGTTGGTGCCTTGCCGCCGCGCCGGGACGCGGGATCGAATCAGCGCTTGTCGAGCGCCACGTAGTCGCGGGGCGTCGCACCGGTGTAGATCTGGCGCGGACGACCGATCTTCGCCTCCGGATCGACCTGCTGCTCCAACCAGTGGCTGACCCAGCCGGCGGTGCGCGCCAAGGCGAACATCACCGTGAACATTTCGGTCGGGATGCCCAGCGCCTTGTAGATCAAGCCCGAGTAGAAGTCGACGTTCGGGTAAAGCTTGCGGGCGACGAAGTACTCGTCCTTCAGCGCGGCTTCCTCGAGCTTCATCGCGACCTCGAGCAGCGGGTCGTTGACGCCGAGGTCGGCCAGCACCTTGTGGCACATCTCGCGGATGATCGAGGCGCGCGGGTCGTAGTTCTTGTAGACGCGGTGGCCGAAGCCCATCAGGCGGAAGCCCGAGTTCTTGTCCTTGGCCTTCTCGACGGCCTTGGCGACGTCCTCAGGGCGGCCGATCTCTTCCAGCATCGTCAGCACGGCCTCGTTGGCGCCTCCGTGGGCCGGGCCCCACAGGGCGGCAATGCCGGCAGCGACGCAGGCATACGGGTTCGCGCCGGTCGAGCCGACGAGGCGAACCGTCGAGGTCGAGGCGTTCTGTTCGTGGTCGGCGTGCAGGATGAACAGCAGGTCGAGGGCCTTGGCGGCCACCGGCTTCAGCTGCAGCGGCTCGCTCGGCACCTCGAACATCATGTGCAGGAAGCGCGTGGTGTACTCGAGGTTGTTGCGCGGGTAGCGGATCGGCCAGCCGATCGACTGTCGGTAGCAGGCGGCGGCGATCGTCGGGACCTTGGCGATCAAGCGCACGGCCGCCAAGCGGCGCTGCTCCGGGTCGTTCAGGTCAAGGGTGTCGTGGTAGAAGGCCGACAGCGAGCCGACCATGCCGCAGAGCATGGCCATCGGATGCGCGTCGTGGCGGAAGCCCCCGAGGAAGGTCTTCATCGCCTCGTGCATCATCGTGTGGTGCGTGACTTCGTGCTCGAAGCCGTCGAACTGCTGGCGCGTCGGCAAGTTGCCGTGCATCAGCAGGTAGGCGACTTCGAGGAAGCTCGAATGCTTGGCGAGCTGCTCGATGGGGTAGCCGCGGTAGAGCAGCACGCCCTCGTCGCCGTCGATGTAGGTCACCGCGCTGCGGCAGCTCGCGGTGGCCATGAAGCCCGGGTCGTACGTGAAGTGCCCGGTGTCCTTGGCCAGCTTGCCGATGTCGACGCAGGGGGCGCCGAGGCTGCCGCGGTGGACGGGCAGGGACACGGCTTTGTCGCCGACGTTGAGGGTGACGGATTCGGACACGTTCGCACTCCTTGGACGGGGCGGGCGCCGGGAGGGTGCCTCGCCGCATGAAGACAGGTCGGACGGCGGGCGTCCGTGGTCTTCACAAGTATCGCATAGGGCCCGGAGACGGTGTGCGGGGCACGCGAAGGCTGGCGATCAAAGTCGTCGCCCTGAAACGGCGAAGGCCGGCATGGGCCGGCCTTCGGGGCGACGCGACCGCGCTCGGGGCGCGGACGACGGCTTACTTGCCGTAGCGCTTGCGGAAGCGATCGACGCGACCGGCGGTGTCGAGGATCTGCTTGCTCTTGCCCGTGTAGAACGGGTGCGAGGCCGAGGAGATTTCGATCTTGATCAGCGGGTACGTCTCGCCGTCTTCCCACTTGATCGTCTCCTTGGAG
>JAIXTZ010000275.1 GCA_027483745.1 Lysobacteraceae bacterium | reverse complement strand
CCGCCGAACACCACCGAATGCACGGCGCCGATGCGCGCGCAGGCCAGCATGGCCACGGCGGCTTCGGGGATCATCGGCAGGTAGATGGTGATGCGATCACCGCGCTTCACGCCGAGATTCTGCAGCGCATTCGCCAAGCGACAAACGCGGGCGTGCAGTTCGCGGTAACTGATGCGCTGCGCCGGTTCCTTCGGGTCATCCGGTTCGAACAGGATCGCTGTCTTGTCGCCGTTGGTGGCGAGCTGGCGGTCGAGGCAGTTGGCGGCGACGTTGAGTTCGCCGTCGCCGTACCAGCGGATGCGGAAGCGCTCGGCATCGAAGTCGACGTCCTCGATCTCGGTCGGGAAGCGCGCCCAGTCGAGTCGCTCGGCCAGCGCGCGCCACCATGCGTTCGCATCGCGCTCGAAGGTGGCCCGCGCCTGCGCGAGGCGGGCGCTGTCGTAGTGCGCGCGTGCGGCGAAATCGGCGGGAACGGGCAGGCGCTCGTCGGGGGTGGCCATCGGTCGTCTCCAATCGGGATGGCCGCAGTGTGCGACGCGGCCCCGGAACTGTCTCGCGCCTTGCCTTCGACTTTGGTGGAAGGCCGGCCGGGCTTTCGACCAAAGGCGAATGGCTGTGGCCCCACGGTCGATGGAGCCTGCGCGAACTGGGAACCACCCGTTCGGAAGGGGAGAGCCGATGCAACGACACCACGTCCGTCCTTTGGCGCGCGCAACAGGGATCCTGTTGGCGGCTGCGCTCGCGCCCGCCGCCTTGCAGGCGCAGGCCCCGGCCGCCGCGCCGCCGAGTGAACGCGAGCAGGCCCTCGAGGCCCGCATCGCAGCGCTCGAGCAGATGGTGCGCGAGCTGGTGGCGCAGCAGGGCGCGCCGGCTGCCGCGCCCACGGCAGCGGCCGCTCCGGCGCCTGCGGCACCGGCCCCCGGGGCCGCGCCGCCCCCGCCGCCGATCCAGTCCACGGTCATCAACACCGCAGGCTGGCCGGGAACGCGCTTCTCCTTCGGCGGCTTCATCAAGATGGAGGGCGTGGCCACCAACACCGATGGCGGCGAGCTCCCCGACGCCAGCAACGCGCGCCTGCTTTACGTGCCCTCGGCCACGCCGGTTGGCGGCCCCGACGAGGGCATGGACCTCGACGCCACGGCGCAGTTCTCGCGTTTCTGGTTCAGCGGCGACGCGGCCACCGAGGGCGGCACGCCGGTGCGCGGCTACCTCGAGTTCGACCTGTTCGGCAGCGCGCTCGGCGCCGAGGCCACCACCAATACCTACGGCGTCACCCTGCGCCACGCGTGGGCGAGCTGGGGCCCGTGGATGGTCGGCCAGAACTGGAGCAACTTCCAGGATCCGGCCTCGCTGGTCGACACCATCGACCTGATCGGCGCCACCGATGGCACCGTGTTCGTGCGTCAGGCGCAGGTGCGCTACACCTCGGGCGCGTGGGCGTTCGCCTTGGAGAACCCCGAGACGACCGTGGGCAACTTCCGCGGCAACGGCGCGCGGATCTCGTCGGACGACAACCGCCTGCCCGACCTCACCGCGCGCTGGACCCGTCGCGGCGACTGGGGCCATCTGAGCGTGGCCGGCGTGCTGCGCGAGTTGCGCCATGAGACCACCACGGGCATCGACGACGGCGGGGCCGGCTACGGCCTGTCGATCACCGGCCGCCGCGTGATCGGCGGCGGCGACGACCTCCGCTTTGGCCTGACGGCGGGCCGCGGCATCAGCCGCTACGTGGGCCTGGGCATCGCGCCGGACGCGCTGCTTGACGCCGGCAACCGGCTTGAGGCGGTCGACATGCTGGCGGCCTTCGCCGGCGTGCGGCACGTCTTCAATCCGAAGCTGCGCGGCAACCTCTACGGCAGCCTCGCGACCTTCGACAACGACATCGCCCTGAGCGGCGCCGGCGCCACCGAGAAGGTCGGCTCCATCGCGGCCAACCTCGTCTACAGCCCGTTCCCGAGCGTCGATGTCGGCCTCGAGGGGCGGCTGGGTCGTCGCTGGCTCGAGAGCGGCACCGAGGGCGACCTCGCCCGCCTGCACTTCCACGTCCGCTACACCTTCTGAGGACCACCCGCATGAGTACCCAGACACCCGGCACGCCGGTCGAGGCGGTCGCCTTCGACGAGGCCGCCATCAAGCGCAAGCTGTGGGGCGCCATCAGGCTGCTCGCCCTGTTCTGCACCGTCTACTTCTCGGCGGCGGTGATCGCCACCGCCAAGTTCGCCGACATCGCCGGCATCCTGATCTTCGGCATCCCGCTCGCGATCTACACCGGCTTGCTGGTGTTCGTGGTGGGCATCGTCGTCACGCGCATGTGCCTCGCGCAGGACAAGGGGGCCTGAGCATGGACAATCCCATTGCGTTCTCCATCCTCGCCGTCAGCCTCGCCCTCGTCGTCTACATCAGCTGGTGGGGCAAGCGCTTCACCAGCACGACGACGGACTTCTACGTGGCCGGCGGCAAGATCTCGGCACGCCTCAACGGCTGGGCCATGTTCGGCGACTACTGCAGCGCCGCGAGCTTCCTCGGCGTGGCCGGCGCCATCGCCCTGGCCGGCGTCGACAGCTGGTGGGTCGCCATCGGCTTCTTCGGCGCCTGGGTGTTCGTCCTCGTCGCCCTCGCCGGCCCGCTGAAGAGCTCGGGCAAGTTCACCGTCGCCGACGTGCTGGTCGGGCGCTTCGGCGGCCGCAGCCTCAAGTTCCTCGCGATGGCGACCACCGTGGTGATCGGCACGCTGTACCTCGTGCCGCAAATCGTCGGTGCCGGCCACCTCTTCCAGCTGCTCCTGGGCTGGGACTACAACGTGACGGTGGTGGTCTCGGCGGTCTCGATGGGCCTGATGGTGATCCTCGGCGGGATGATGGGGACCACCTACAACCAGGCCATCCAGGGCGTGATCCTGCTGGCCGCCATGCTGATCTTGTTCGTGCTTGCCGTCGTCATGTACTTCGGCGGCAACCCGTTCGCGATCATCGGCCAGGCCATGGGCGCCGTGCCGCCGACCGAGGCGGTGAAGGTGATCGGCGAGGTGGTCGTGCCGCCGGCCGCCGAAGGCGCGACCCATGGCCCGTTCGTGCTGGCCGAGGCCGTGCGCCAAGGCTTCGCCGACCTGCCGAACGCGCTCACGCCCGGCCTCGCCGTGCCCGACGTGTGGAGCCAGGTCAGCCTGGTGCTCGGCCTGCTGCTCGGCGTGGCCGGCCTGCCGCACATCCTGATCCGCTTCTACACCGTGAAGGATGCCAAGGACGCCAAGAAGGGGGCGGAACTGACCATCATCGGCCTCGCCGTGTTCTACATCACGGTGCTGTTCGTCGGCTTCGCGACGATGGTGATCCTCTACGACGAGCTGATCCAGATGCTCGCCGACGGTGACCGCGGCCGCGCCACCAACATGGCGATCCCACTGCTGGGCATGGAGCTCGGCGGCGAAGTGGGCCTCGGCTTGATCGCCGCCGGTGCGATGGCCGCCATGCTCAGCACGGCGGTCGGCCTGCTGATCTCGATGACCACCAGCCTGTCCCATGACGTCTATGCCGGCGTGCTGCGCCCCAACAGCACGGATCGCGAGCGGCTGGTCTTCGCCAAGGTCGGGGCGGTCGTGCTGACGGTGATCGCCTCGCTGGCGTCGGTCTGGCTGAAGGACCAGAACGTCGCCGTGCTCGTGTCGATGTGCTTCGGCATCGCCGCCAGCACCTTCGCCCCGGTGCTGATCCTTTCCGTCTGGTGGCAGGGCCTCACGAAGGAGGGCGTCATCGCCGGCCTGCTCGTCGGTTTGCTGGTGTCCTTGGTGTTCACCTTCGCCCGCTTCGCGGGGGTCCCGGAGGTGATGGGGATCCGCGTGCTCGGCAACCCGGCGCTCTACGGCGTCCCGGCGGCCCTGCTGTCGATCGTCGTCGCCAGCCTGGTGACCCGGAACACGGGCAACGCCCGCGAGTTCATGGCGATGGCCCACCGCGACGCCTGATCGGGGGGTGTTCCGCAGGTCCTGGCACGGCGCCCCGCGGGGCGCCGTGCTCGTTTACGCTGGTCGCACTCCCGAGGGGGGAGGACATGCCGACCACGCGGTCCAGCTACGACGAGACTCGCGAGACGCTGCGCTGGCGCGTGGCGCTGGTGCTTGTCGCGCTGATGTCGGCCCTGATGTTCGCGCTCGGCGTGTTGAACCTCGCCATGGGTTTCGCCGATACGGCGCGGTTGGCGTGGATCGTCTTCATCCTGAACGCGTTGAGCCTCGGCGGGCTGCTCTGGCTGCCGCGGCGCACCGGGCCCATGCTGTTCTTCGCCGTCATCCTCGGACTGATCGTGTTCGCGATCGGCTTCGGCTGGTGGCATGGACGGCCGCTGCACTACTGGGGCTACCTGTTCCCGGTCGTGGTGGTGTTCCTGCTGCCGGCGTGGCGCGCGATGGCGGCCATGCTGGTGTTCGGGCTGTGCGCTTCCGGCGTCGCGATGATGCAGGTCGATCCGATCGACGTCGTCCGTTTCGCCGCGGTCTACGGGCTCATGGTGTGCTTCGTGACCACGTATGCGCTGCTGGAGGAGCGCGCCGGCGTCATGCTGCGCGAGTTCGGCGATCGCGACGGCTTGACCGGCTGCTTCAACCGCCGGCGCTTCAACGAGGCGATGGCGCGCCGCGTCGCGACGCGGGTCGAAGCCACGCGCCTCGGCGTGCTGCTCGCCGACATCGACCATTTCAAGGCCATCAACGACCAGCGCGGCCATCTGGAAGGCGATCGGGTCCTGATGGCCGTGGCCTGCGTGCTGCAGCGAGCGCTGCAGCACGAGTCGGCGCGCGGCCGGACCAAGCTCTACCGGTATGGCGGCGAGGAGTTCGCGGTGCTGGTGAGCGGGCGCGATGCCGCCCAGCTTGGGCTGTTGGCCGAAGCCCTGCGCGGCGCGGTCGCCGCTGGCGGTGAGGGGATCGACCCGGGCGAAGTAACGATCAGCGTCGGCGCCGCAGCGTGGTGGCAGGGGTCGGAGGCGCCGGAAGCGGCCCTACAGCGCGCCGACGAAGCGCTCTACGCCGCAAAGCGCGGCGGGCGCAACCGCGTGGTGGTCGCTGATTGACCGTCCTCACTCAGCAAAGCGCAGGCCCACGCCAGCCTCGGTGAGCAGGTAGCGCGGCGCGAGCGCGTCGTCGCCGAGTTTCCGGCGCAGGCGGCCCACGAGGATGCGCAGGTAATGCGTGTCGCCGTCATGGTCCGGGCCCCAGAGCTCGCGCAACAGCAGGGGCTGCGTCACCACGCGTCCGCGATGGCGCAGCAGCAGGATCAGCAGGGTCCACTCCTTCGGGGTCAGCTTCAGCTCGGCGCCGTCCAGCGTCACGCGTCGACGCAGCGGGTCGATGGCGAGGTGGCCGTCGTCGAACCCCGGCTCGTCGCTGGCGGCAGGGCGCAGTCGGAGCAGGGCGCGGATGCGTGCGGAAAGCTCCTGGACGCCGAAAGGCTTGGTCACGTAGTCGTTGGCACCGAGGTCGAGCGCCTTGACCTTCTCCGCTTCCGAGGCGCGCACCGACAGCATGATCACCGGCACCTCGGTCCAGGCGCGGATGTCGCGCAGCACGTCGTGGCCCTCGCGGTCCGGAAGGCCGATGTCCAGCAGCACGAGGTCGGCGCCGTGCGCGGCGAGCGCGGCGAGCCCGGCCGCGCCGTTGGCCGCTTCCTCCACGCGGTAGCCCTGGGCACGCAGGCTGATGTCGAGCAGCTTGCGGATCTGCGGCTCGTCGTCGACGACGAGGATGCGGGGTTTCGGTTCGCTCATGCGGTCCTAGGATGCCGCAGGGGCCGGTTCACCATCACCGAGAGGCGGATGCGGAAGCGGCAGCACCACGTCGATGACGGTGCCCACGCCATCGTGACCGGGCAGGGCGACCACCTTGCCCCCATGCGCACCAACCATGCCTTGGCAGATCGACAGCCCGAGGCCGGTGCCGCCCCGACCCCGGTCGCCGCGGGCGACGGAGTAGAACGGGTCGAAGATCCGCTGGCGCTCGTCTTCGGGAATGCCAGGCCCGCGATCGATGACCCGCACATGCAGGGCATGGCGCTCGTCGTCGCGCCTGGCCTCCACGCGCACGGCGGCACCCGCGGGCGAGAACCGGGCGGCGTTCTCGAGGATGTTGAAGATCGCCTGCTCCAGCAGCGCCGGGTGCGCCGACACCAGCGGCAGGTCGGCGTGCACGTCGAGCTCGAGTGGAAGGTCGGGAAAGGCCTTGCGCAACCGTGCGGCCGCAGCGCCGACCAGTTCCGCGGGTGCGATCCAGTCGCGCTCGATCTTCAGTTCGCCATGGCCGAGTCGCGTCATGTCGAGCAGGTTCTGGATGTAGCGGTCGAGACGCTGCCCCTCCCCGAGGATGCTGGCCTCGAGGCTGCGTCGGTCCTGCGCGGGCATGCCGTCGCCGTAGGCCATGAGGCTCTCGGCGGCGCCGACGATCGAGGCGAGCGGCGAGCGCAGGTCGTGCGACACCGAGGAGAGCAGCGCCGCGCGGAGCGTCTCGGTCTCCGATTGCACGCGCGCCGCCTCCAAGGCGGCATTCAGCTGGACGCGGGCCAGGGCGTCGGCGATGTCCGTGACCATGGCGTCGATGAGCGCCGACTGCGCCGGTCCGGGGCCGCCGCCGCGCGTCCGGAATCCGGCGACCCCCAGGGTGCGCTGCTTGGCGACCAGGGGCAGGAAGCGCCAAGCCGAGGCCTTCAGGGTGTCCGTTCCGGCGCCGGCGGGCTGTCCGTTCGCCGCGGCCCAGTCGGCGGCGGCGCGGTCGCCGACGGCGAGGGGCGCCGCGCCATCGACGTCGACCAGGCGCAACCCCGTTCCCTCCGTGAGGAACAGGCGCGCCTCGGCGTCGGCCGCACGGGCCAGAGCCCGCTCGCCGACGGTGCGCACCGCGGCCGCATCGATCGCCGAGGCGAGATCGCGACCGAGGCCCTGCAGGGCCTGGATGCTGGCGTTGGCTTCGCGGAGGTTCAGCACCTGCCGCCTCAGGCGGCTGGCCAGCCGGCCCGTGAGCAGGGCCGCGCCCAGGAACACGACGAGATTGACCACGTCGCGCTCCGCCATGACATCGAAGCTGTAGCGCGGCGCGGTGAAGAAGAAGTTCCAGCCGAAGAAGCACAGCACGGCGGTCAGCACCGCGATGCTCCCGCGTGTCCGGACGGCGACCAACAGCACGGCGAGCAGGAAGATCGGCGACAGGTCGGTCAGGTCGAACCAGCGCTCGGCCAGCGCCGCGACGCCCAGCGCGCCGACGACGCCAGCCGTCGCGGTCCCGAGGTCGCTCCAGCGCCAGCGCGACCAGCGGCCGGCGCCCCGCCGCGCGCGTTTGCGCGCCTCGGGCGTGGCCATGATCGTCAGCTCGAGGTGCGCGCCATGCTGCAGCAGCCGCTGCGTCAGCGTGCGGTTGACCATCCGGGCGAACGGCCGCTCGCGCGTGCGTCCGACGACGAGGCCCGACACGGCCTGCTGCGTGGCGAAGTCGAGCAGGGTGTCGGCCACGTCCGCACCGCGCAGCCACTCCGTTTCCGCGCCGAGGCGGCGCGCGAGCGCGAACAGCGCTTCGACAACGGCGCGGCGTTCGCCGGACACGTCGCCGGTGTCGACGAAGGCCACCGTCCACGGCGCGCCCCGCCGCTCGGCCAGCTTGCGCGACACGCGCACGAGGTACTCGCTGTTGTCGCTGCCGTCGATCGCGACAAGCAGCCGTCGCCGGATCGGCACGACCTGCTGCCCGGCCGCGGTGAGCGTTTCGCGCAGGTCGGCATCGACGCGGTCGGCGACCTGCTGCACGGCCAGCTCGCGCAGCGCCGTCAGGTTCGACGGCGTGAAGAAGCGCTGCAGGGCCGAGCCCGCCAATTCCGGGGCGTACACCTTGCCTTGCTGCAGGCGATCCACCAGCTCGCGCGGCGGCAGGTCGACCAGCACGAGGTCGCGGGCGCGATCGAGGAAGGCGTCGGGCACCGTCTCGCGCACGCGCACGCCGGTGAGGCGCTCGACGATGTCGTTGAGGCTTTCGAGGTGCTGGATGTTGACCGTGGTGTAGACGTCGATGCCGGCATCGAGCAGCTCGGCCACGTCCTGGTAGCGAAACGGATGACGGCTGCCCGGCGCATTGCTGTGCGCCAGCTCGTCGATCAGGGCGACTTTCGGCTTGCGTGCCAACAAGGCATCGAGGTCGAACTCCTCGATCACGCGTTCGCGGTACTCGACGCGGCGTCGCGGCAGCACCTCGAGGCCTTCGAGCAGCGCCGCCGTCTCCGCGCGGCCGTGGGTTTCCACCACGCCGACCACCACGTCCACGCCGCGGCGATTCAGCTCGCGAGCGGCGGAGAGCATCGCGTAGGTCTTGCCAACGCCCGGCGCCGCACCGAGGAAGACCTTCAGCGATGCGCGCTGGCGTTCGCGCTGCAAGCCTTCCAGCAGGGCATCGGCCTGGGCGCTGCGGGGCGTGGGCATGTCAGGGCGTGGCGGCGTCGAGGGCGAGGTTCACGGCGAGCACGTTAACCCGAGGCTCGCCGAACACGCCAAGCCACGGCGCCTCGGTGTGCGCATCGATGACCGCGTGCACCGCGTCTTCCGTCATGCCGCGGGCCCGAGCGATGCGCGGCACCTGTACCGCGACCGCGGCGGGGGACACGTGCGGGTCGAGCCCGGAGCCGCTGGCGCTGATCAGCTCCACCGGCACGGCGTCGATGGCGAGGCCCTCGCGCTCGGCCACCGCTGCTGCATCGGCCTGCATGCGCTCGCGCAGCGCCGGATTGCTGGGCGCGAGGTTGCTGCCCGCGGCGCCCATCGGGTTGTAGCCGGCGGCCGACGGACGCGGATGGACGTAGCGCGCGTCCGCGAAGGGTTGCGCCACCAGCGCCGAGCCGAGGACCACGCCCTCGCGTTCGACGAGGCTGCCGCCGGCCTGCGCCGGGAACAGCAGGCCACCGGCGAAGGTGCCGAGCGCCGGGTAGGCGAGGCCGCAGAGCGCCACGGCGAGCGCGGCGAAGGGCAGGGCGGCGCGCAGCCCGCCGCCGCGGGTGTCGAGATCGGCATTCGAAGCAGTCATCGTCGGTTCCTCAGGCGCCGATCGTGGCGGCCAGCGCCAGGTCGATCAGCTTGATGGCGGGGAAGGGCACCAGCACGCCGCCGATGCCGAACACCAGCAGGTTGCGCGCCAGCAGGGCGTCGCCGCGGGTGGCACTGACCTTGACGCCACGCAGCGCCAGCGGGATCAGGGCCGGAATGATCAGCGCGTTGAAGATCAGCGCCGCCAGCACGGCATTGGTCGGGCTGGAAAGGCCCATGACGTCCAGCGCGGCCAGCGAGGGAATGCCGGCCGCGAACACCGCCGGCAGGATCGCGAAGTACTTGGCCACGTCGTTGGCCAGCGAGAACGTGGTCAGCGCACCGCGCGTGACCAGCAACTGTTTGCCGATCTCGACGACGTCGAGCAGCTTCGACGGATCGCTGTCGAGGTCGACCATGTTGCCGGCCTCCTTCGCCGCCTGCGTGCCGGCGTTCATGGCCAATCCGATGTCGGCCTGCGCCAGCGCCGGCGCGTCGTTGGTGCCGTCGCCGACCATCGCCACCAGCCGTCCGCCGGCCTGCTCGGCGCGGATGCGGGCCAGCTTGTCCTCGGGCGTGGCCTCGGCCATGAAGTCATCGACGCCGGCCTGCGCGGCGATGGCTGCGGCGGTGAGCGGGTTGTCGCCGGTGATCATCACTGTCCGCACCCCGAGGGCACGCAGCCGGGCGAAGCGTTCGCGCACGCCGCCCTTGATCACGTCGGAGAGTTCGACCACGCCGAGCACCACGCCGCGTTCGGCCACCACCAGCGGCGTGGCGCCGCCGCGCGCCACCTGGTCGACCACCGCCTGCAGATGGGACGGCACACCGCCGCCCTGCTCGACCACGAAACGCGCGATCGCATCGGAGGCGCCTTTGCGCAGTGGAGGCTGGCCGGGCCGATCGATGCCCGACATGCGAAGGCGCGCCGAGAACTCGATGATGCGCACGTCGTCGGCCAGCGTGATCGCGCCCACGCTGCGTTCGGCCAGGCGAACGATCGACTTGCCTTCCGGCGTCGGGTCGGCCAGCGAAGCGATCTGCGCGGCGCGGGCGAGGCGCTCCGGCGCGATGCCCGGCAGCGGATGGAAGGCCGTGGCCTGGCGGTCGCCGTGGGTGATGGTGCCGGTCTTGTCGAGCAGCAGGGTGTCGATGTCACCGGCCAGTTCCACCGCCTTGCCGCTCTTGGCGATGACGTTGGCGCGCAGCGCGCGGTCCATGCCGGCGATGCCGATGGCCGGCAGCAGGCCGCCGATCGTGGTCGGGATCAGGCAGACGAGCAGCGCGATCAGCATCACCGGATCGAGCCTGAAGCCGAGGAAGGCGGCCATCGGCGGCAGGCTCACGCAGACCACGAGGAAGATCAGGGTCATCGCCGACAGCAGCACGGTGAGCGCCAGTTCATTCGGCGTCTTCTGCCGCTGCGCGCCTTCCACCAGCCGGATCATGCGGTCGAGGAAGCTGTCGCCCGGGTCGGCGCTGACTTCGATGAGGATCGTGTCGGTGAGCACCTTGGTGCCGGCGATGACGCCGCTCTTGTCGGTGCCGGCTTCGCGCAGCACGGGGGCGGATTCGCCCGTCACCGCGGCTTCGTTGATGCTGGCGAGGCCTTCGAGGATCTCGCCATCGGCGGGGATCAGCTCGCCGGCCGAGACGCGCACGCGCTCACCGCGGCGCAACACGGTGGCCGGCACGCGCTCCTCGCGGCCGTCGACCACCCGGCGCGCGACCAGTTCGCTGCGCGTCGCGCGCAGGCTGGCGGCCTGGCCGCGACCGCGGGCCTCGGCGATCGACTCGGCGAAGTTCGCGAACACCACGGTAGCGAACAGGATGGCGGCCACGGCCATCGTGAAGCCGAAGCGCGCGTCGTCGGGGCCCGCGGCGAGGCCCAGAGCGAAGGTGAGCAGGGTGCCGACCAGCACCACCAGCATCACCGGATTGCGGGCCTGCACGCGCGGGTCGAGCTTCTTCAGGGCGTCGAGCAGGGCGGGGCCGATCGGGGCGCTGCCCAGCGGGCCGCGTTGGCGTTTGATCACATCGGTCGTCATCGGAGGGTCCTCAGGCGCCCAGCGCCAGGTGCTCGGCAATCGGGCCGAGGGCGAACACGGGCAGGAAGCAGAGCAGGGTCAGCAGCACCACCACGGCGAGCAGGGTCGCGGCGAACACCGGCCCCTCGACATCCAGCGAGGCCGGGCTGGTCGGCGCGACGCGCTTGCTGCTGAGCGAACCGGCGATGGCCAGCGGGATCAGCAGGCCGGCGTAGCGGCCCGCCAGCAGCAGCACGACGGCGCTGAGGTTCCACCACGGCGTGGCGTCGCCGAGGCCCTCGAAACCCGAGCCGTTGTTGGCGAAGGCCGAGGTGTACTCGTAGAACACCTGCGAGACCGCATGGAAGCCGGGGTTGCTGTTGCCGGTGATCGACGGCGTGGCGAGCGTGATGGCAGTGAAGCCCAGCACCAGCAGGGGCTGCAGGATCACCAGCACCGACAGCAGGCGCACTTCGCGCACCTCGAGCTTGCGGCCGAACAGCTCGGGCGTGCGGCCGATCATCAGCCCGGAGAGGAAGGCCGCGAGCAGCACGTAGACGAAGAAGTTCACGAGGCCGCAGCCGATGCCGCCCCACACGGCGTTGACCAGCATGCCGCCCATCGTCGCCAGGCCGGCCAGCGGGTTCAGCGAGTCGTGCATCGCGTTGACCGAGCCGTTGGAGGTCTGGGTGGTCAGCGCGGCCCAGAGCGCCGAGGCCTCGGGGCCGAAGCGAACCTCCTTGCCTTCCATGTTCGGCGCGTCCGCCGCCAAGCCCGTGGCCGCGGCATTGGGCGCCTGCTCGGCCCAGCCGGCCAGGCCGGTCAGCCCCGCCGACATCACCAGCATCGTGCCGAAGGCCATTACCGCGAGCCGGCGACGCCCGGTGAGCCCGCCGATCATGAACACCGCCGCGATCGGGAACACCACGATCGACACGGTCTGGATGAGGTTCGACAGCGGCGTCGGGTTCTCCAGCGGTACGGCCGAATTCGGCCCGTACCAGCCGCCGCCATTGGTGCCGAGCTGCTTCACCGCCACCATCGGTGCGACCGGGCCGACCGGGATCCGTTGTTCTTGCATTCCGGTGCTGGTGTCCAGCGGCGTGGCTTTCGCGCCGCCATCGAAGGTGGACGGCACGCCCTGCCAGGTCAGCAGCAGCGACACGCCCAGCGCCACCGGCAGGAAGGCGCGCACGCTCAAGCGCACCACGTCGGCGTAGTAGTTGCCGACGTCACGGGCTTCGCCCTCCTTCGCCGTCGCCGCGTTGCGGCCGCCGAGGAAGCCGCGCAGCATCGCCGCAGCGATCGCCAGCCCCATCATCGGCGTGACCACCTGCAGCGTGACGATGCCGGCCAGCTGCGAGAGGTAGGACAACTGCGCCTGCCCCGAGTAGTGCTGCTGGTTGGTGTTGGTGAGGAAGCTCACCATCGTGTGCAGGGCGAGGTCCCAGGTCATGGGGCCGATGCCGTCGGGGTTCAGCGGCAGGCGGTGCTGCAGCATGAACACCGCGAACACGACGGCGGCGAGCACCAGGTTGCTCAGCACGAAGGCGCGGGCGTAGCCCTGCCAGGTCATGCCGCGTGTCGGGTCGACGCCGAGCAGCCGGTAGAGCGGGCGCTCGACGAGGCCGAACAAGCCGTCGCCGGGCATCGGGGCATCGCGCAGCACGCGGTACAGCCACGCGCCCAGCGGCAGGGCCAGCGCGATGGCCAGCAGGTAGGTGAGCAGGATCTCGGTCATGGCAGGGCCTTCAGAATTTTTCCGGCCACCAGACGGCGGCGAGCAGGTACAGGGCGATCACGAGGCTCAGCAGCAGGATCAGGGTGGCCATGTCAGGGGGTCATCTCAGAACGCGGTTTGGAGGGCGAACTCGAGGCGACGGCCGGCCAGTGCCTCGCCGTAAAGCGCTTCGCCATTGCGGTTCGTGTCATGCAGGCTCAGGCGCAATTCCAGTGGCGCCCGCACGGCCCAGACCGCATTGATCTGCGCATGGGTGTAGGTGTCGGGGGCGGTGGCGCTGTCCACGTCGTAGTGGCCGACAAGGCCCTCCAGTCGGAAGCGCTCCCC
Source organism: Lysobacteraceae bacterium (assembly GCA_027483745.1). The sequence continues at coordinate 2,275 of JAIXTZ010000275.1, read as the reverse complement.
CACCGGCAGGCGGGCGCCCGCCTGCAGGTAGAGGCCGTCCACGTCGAGGGCCAGCGCATCGTTGGACCAGCCCGCCGAAAGCCAGTAGTTCGAGGCCAGCGTCAGCGTGGCGTTGGCCTCCGTCCAGTCGAGGTCGGCCGTGGTCCCGGGGTAGAGGTAGTGGACGAGCGACACGTCCAGCGCGGCGTTCTCGCCGAGCGCACCGGTCCAGCCCAGCACGAGGTCGAACTCGCTGCTGGCTTCCAGCGCCGGCGCGAACTCGACGTTCGAGCCCCAGACGCTGGCATAGAGGCCGTTGTCGGCGCTGAGCTTCAGGCTGCCCTGGACGGCCGGATCCTCGTTGCTCTGGCTGATGCCGCGCCAGACGTAGTCATTGGTCAGGGTGAGGCCACCGCTCAGCGTGCCGGCGTGGGCGCTGGTCGCGGCGAGGAGGAGGGCGAAGGCCGTCTGTACGGCGAGGGCGCGCAGGGCGACCGGGGTGAGGGAAGCAACGTAACGGGACATGGGATGCCTCGGGAATGATCGTTGGGAGGGGAAACAGGGCGCGTTCCGTGGCGGCGCCCCTTCCGATGGCGCGCAGCGTGCGCGCCGCGGGCGTCACAGGGCGATGCCCTGGCGGGGCCGCGCGCGTAAAAAAGGCGTCTCAGGGCCTCAAAGCAGGCGTGAGATCTGGCGGATGCGGATATCGCCGGGATCGACGCCGTGGCGTTCCGCCGCGCTGAGCCGCAGGGCGTGGACGAGGCCGTCGGCATCGAAGTCCTCGGTCGGGCACGTATCGGCGAGGGTGCGGGTGACCTGCCCCCAGGCGAACGGACGACCGCACACGATCACGTCGTAGTCGGCGAACCAGCTGAGCACGGCGCGCCTCAGGTGCCGACGTGGTAGTCGTCGTTCGCCGCATCGAGGCAAAGCGCATCGAAGGCGATCCAGAAGGCGAGGTCGAGCCCGCGGCTGCCGTAGCCCTGCACGAGCCCGATGCGACGCGGGCCCGGGCGCAGCGGCGGGACGAGGTGGCGGAAGTCGTCGCGGTGCAGTTCGACGTAGGGCACGGTGGCCGCGGCGAGCGCGCTCGACAGGCGGCCGTCCGGCGCGGCGTCGCCCGGATCGACGACGATCAATTCGGCCTGCTGGGCCTCGGCGTCGCGGACGGCGCGAACGGCCTCCTCCTCGTCGCGGCACTGGCGGATGGCGATCGTCCGGCCCGCACGGCCGGCACGACGGTGCCAGTCGGCGAGTTGGACGGGGAGCGGGTCGGCGTCCTGATGGAAGCCGTCGAGCGAGCGGATCAGGGTGATGGCCATTTCAGCGATTCCACATCGCCCGCGAAGAAGGGGCGGGCGTGGCGTGCATCCTCCGCGCAGCGCCCGTTGCATCGCGATGCACGGTTCCCGGGCCGGGAGTAAAACGCGCGTCACGCCCCGGCGGCCTTAGACTGCCGGCGACCCCTTGCCGAGTGCGCCGCATGAGCGACCCCGCGTCTCCCGCCGCGCCCTCGGCCGAGCCCGCCGTCGCCTCGGGCCCGTCGCCCGTGGCCGGCCGTCGCGATCCCGAGTTCTGGATCGCCATCGGCGCGCTGGCCGTCAGTGCCATCGCGATGCTCAGCTCGGTGCTGCAATTCACCGTGCAGCGCAGCCAGGAGCGGGCGGCGGCGTGGCCGTTCATCAGCCACGGAAGCAGCTACTCGTCCGAAGGCTTCGCCTTCGTCGTGGAGAACAAGGGCTTGGGCCCGGCGCTGGTGCGGCGGGTCGACGTCTTCCTCGACGATCGGCCGGTGGACGGCTGGACCGGCGTGCTCGACGGCCTGTACGGGAAGGGTCACCCCTACGGCTGGGACCGGATCGGCGCGACCGACGTGGAAGACCGCGTGTTCGCGCCCGGCGAGCGGGTCGAGGCTTTCAACATCCCGTGGAAGTCGCCGGACGGTCAGGACGACCCGCGGGTGCGCGAGGGTTTCAGCAATGCCAGCCGCTTCACCGTCCGCGCGTGCTACTGCTCGGTGCTCGGCGATTGCTGGATCACCCGTGAGGGCATCGACCATGCGCCGATCGACGCCTGTCCGGCCGGGCCGCTGCCGCCCTGAACGTCGGGGCATGGCGCCTGCCTTCCAGCAGGTGCTGCAGCCAACAAAAAACCCGCCTCTCGGCGGGTTTTTCGTGGAGCGGATCGTTCGGCCGACGGCTTACTTGATCTTCGCTTCCTTGTAGGCGACGTGCTTGCGGATCGTCGGATCGTACTTCTTGATCTCGAACTTGCCGGTCATCGTCTTCTTGTTCTT
>JAIXTZ010000039.1 GCA_027483745.1 Lysobacteraceae bacterium | reverse complement strand
GCGTAGAAGTCGCGCACGAAGCTGGCGATGTCGTTCGGGCCCATCGCCCGCAGATGCAGGTAGCCGATGCGGCCATCGCCGGTGCGCTCCACTTCGGCCACGCGCCCCTGCACCCAGTCGCTGTAGCGCAGGGTGGCGTTGCGCGGCGCATCGACCGGCACCACGACGCTGCGGATCTCGCGGCCGCCGCGATCAAGCGTGAGCAGCACCTGCTGGCCCACCTGGTGGTGCAGGGCGGCGGCCAGCGCGCCGGCATGGCGCACCGTGCGGCCGTTGACGGCGACGAGGCGGTCGCCATCGCGGGCATCGACGCCGGGCTGCGCCAGCGGCGAACGCTCCGCTGGCAGTTCGGCATCGGTGCGGTAGATGCGGGCGATGCGCAGGCCCTCGGCGGTCTGTTCGAACGCGGCGCCGAGCATCGCCGGCACGGCGGCCTCGGCGTCGACCGGCAGCTCGCTGCCGCGCACCTGCGAATGCAGGATGCCCAGCGGCGCGATCATCTGCGCCAGCAGGTCGTCGAGCTCTGCGCGGTCGGTGACGCGGGCCAGCAGCGGTTCGTACTGTGCGCGCACGGCGTTCCAATCCAGCCCGCGCATGCGCTCGTCGAAGCTGAAATCGCGGTGCATGCGCCAGGCGTCGGCGAAGATCTGCGCCCACTCGCGCGGCGGGTCGATGGGCAGGCGCCAGTCGTTGACGCGGACGATGTTCGGCGTGAGGTCCGGGGGCAGCTTCGGTCCGGCGTCGATGACGACGAGGATCGGATCGGTGTCGCCGCGGCGCTGCACGAAGCCGATCCGCTTGCGGTCGGCGCTGATCTGGGCGCTGCGGACCTCGCCGGCCAGCACTTCGAGGCTGCTGCCCTGCGGCGCGATGCCGAAGGACTTCAGCACGCCGCGGTCGCCTTCGCGGTCGAGCAGGTAGAGCCGGTCGGTGCCGACCAGCAGTTCGCTGTAGTTGCCGGGCGGCACCGGCGCTTCGAACAGGCGCTGCGCGAGGCCCTCGATGACGATCGGCGCCGCGGTGGCGGCATCGCTGTCGCCGTTGCCCTTCGCCGGCGCGGATTCGGTGGCTGGGGCGAGTTCATCCGGCAGGGCGAAGGGGAACCGCAGGCTGGGCTGCAGGGCGAGCGCGTAGACCTTGCTGCGGCGGTCGAAGCCGGGGCCGGTGTTGCGATCGCCCCACGGGCCGCTGGGCGACGCGACGAAGGCGCGGTCGGAGAGGAAGTAGAGCCAGCGGCCGTCCGCCGAGAAGCTCGGGGCGTACGAGACGTAGCGGTCGCTGGTGAGCACGGTGGGTGCGGCGTCGCCAAGGCGGTACAGCACGATCTGGTCGCGGCCGGCGCGAGTGTCCGCGCGCGAAAACACGAGGGCGCGGCTGTCCGGCGACCACGCGATGCGCCCGTAGGGGTCGTCGCCGCCCCAGCGGCCGCGGTCGATGGTGGTGTTGCGGCCGCTGCCGAGGTCGAGCAGGTGCAGGGCGCCGGACTTGTCGGTGTGCGCGAGCTGCTGGCCGTCCGGCGACACCGAGAGGGTCCAGCGATGGTGTGTGCCGTCGCGCGTGAGCGCTTTCGCGTCGCTCGAACCGTCGGCGGCGAAGCGCCAGATCTCGGGGCGACCGTCGGTGTCGGCGATGGCGTAGACGTAGCGCCCGTCCGGCGAGAGCACGGCCTCGCGGGCGCGGTGCTGCGGCGGAACGGCGACCTCGACGCGGCGTCGCGGGCCGGGGCCGGCCACCGCGACGCGGCCGCGCGCGGTCACGGCGAAGCGGTCGCCCTGCGGGGCCAGCGAGGCCGATTCGAGGAAGCGCAGGGGCCGTTCCAGCCAACGCTCGCGGCGGCGTTCGAAGTCGGAGACGAGGGCGATGTTGAGCGCGCGGTCCTCGTTGCTGGCCGGGGTGTAGGCGTGCAGGTCGGCGCCGCGCTGGTAGACGATGCGCGTGCCGTCGGTGCGCGCGGCGCGCACGTCGAAGGGCGCGTGGCGGGTGTGCTGGCGGCGGTCGCTGCCGTCGGCCGCCATCGACCACAGGTTGTCGTGGCCGTCGGCGTTGCCGATGAAGTACCAGCGGCCATCCAGCCACATCGGGCTGTGCATGGCGCCGTCGGCATCGCTGCCGAGGCGGCGCGCTTCGGCGTCGGTGGACGGGTCGTAAAGCCACAGCTGGCCCATGGCGCCGCCACGATAGCCGCGCGCGTTGTCGGCATTGATGTGGGCCCCGAAGCGCGTGAACAGCACGCGGCCGCGGTCGTCGAAGGCGGCCTGCTGGGCGTCGTGCAGGGGCAGTTCGCGCGTGGCCAGCGTGGCCGGGTCGACGAGGCGCAGCACGCGGCGCAGGGCCGGGCCGACGAGGTCTTCGCTGCTGTACACCACCTCGCCCTGCGGCGACCAGCCGTGCACCTCGACGCGGCCGCCGTCGAAGCTCAAGCGCTTCGGCAGGCCGCCGTCGATGGGCATGGTGTAGACGTCACCCGGCCCCTCGTACTGCGCGACAAAGGCGATGCGGCGGCCGTCCGGCGAAAGCGCGGAATGCGTTTCCTGCCCCACGTGCGTGGTGAGGCGTTGCGCTTCACCGCCCGCCAGCGGGGCCGACCACAGGTCGCCTTCGGCGGTGAACACCACTGTCTCGCCGTGCACGGTCGGGAAGCGGTAGTAGCCGGGCGTGGCGAGCGCGGGCAGGGCGGCAGCGAACAGGGTGGCAGCCACGAGGGCGCGGGCGGCGAACGGTCGGCGCATCGGCGAAGTCCGAAGGAGTCAGCCCGCATCTTCGCCCGAACGGGCGTGAAGCCCGCAAGTGCGGCAAGCCCCGGCCGTCCCGCGGCAGAATGCGCGGCCGACCTCCGACGATCCGTTCGCATGTCCATCGTCCTGACCGACTTCGCCAAGCCCCGGCTGTTCCCGCGCGAGCCGCGCCGCAACACCATCCAGGACATCACCCCGGAGCAGTTCGTCGAGCACTTGAACACGGTGCCGCCGGTGGCCGTGCTCGACGGCTATGCGCCGTTCTGCAAGCTGCACGTGCACCGCAACTGGACCAGCACGCGCTGCCTCGTGGTGCCGATCACCGACGACAACCGCCACTTGCTGCGCTCGGCCTACGAGGCGCGCACCAAGGCCGAACTGCCGGTGTTGAACCGCTGGTTCGAAGGCGTGGAGCCGCCGGTGGCGGATTACCTCGTCGTCATCCTCTACGACCGCGCGCAGATGGCGAAGGAGGGCACGCCCGTCGACGCCGACTGGGGCGTCGTCGGCTGCATGTACACGAGCGAGCCTGCCGAGATCCCGATGGCGCCGATCACGATGATGCGCAACGCGCTCGGCGTGGCCGAAGGCGGCAGCGGCGTGCCGATCGACCGCGAGGCCTATACGCGCAGCGTGGCGTTCTGGGAACGCCACGCGAACTGGCGGGGCTGATCACCAGGAGGCGATGATCGCGCGCGCTGGGACGGACGCGGGCGCGATCGAGCCTTCAGGAAGGAAGCAGGTGACGCCGTCGATCACGAGGCGGGACCAGCCATGCACGACGGACCACAAGGCGCTGGCACGCGCGAGCGTGGCGAGGTCTTCCGGATGGCCGCTGCCCTGTGCCGCGATGGTGGCAGCGACCAGTCGACCGAAGCTGGCGCCCGCGGCTTCCTGCAGCACCGGGAACTCCATCAGCGGATGCTTCTCGGCGCCGAACATCGTCCGATACACGGCGGCGTGCTCGGAGGCGAAGCCGGTGTAGACGTCGCAAAGGCGTGCCAGGCGTTCGCGGGGATCGGGGTGGCGCTCCGCGTCCATCCGTGCGCTGAGTTCACGAAAGCCCTGCGCCGC
>JAIXTZ010000329.1 GCA_027483745.1 Lysobacteraceae bacterium | reverse complement strand
GCCGCCGCCGAAGCTGCCGCCGCCGAAGCTGCCGCCGCCGAAGCTGCCGCCGCCGAAGCTGCCGCCGCCGAAGCTGCCGCCGCCGCATTGGCTGCCGAAATGGCGGCGTTTGAGCAGGCCGAACGCGATGCTCGCGCCGCGGCGGAACAGCTGGCCCTCGAGCAATCGGAACGCGAGGCCGTGGCGTTCGCGCAGATGCAGGCTGAACTGGCCGAACTCGCGGCACGCGCCCAAGCCGAACAGGAGGCACGCGAAGCCGAGGCTCGCGACGCGGAAGCGCGCGCCGCGGCGGAACAGGCAGCCCGCGAGCAGGCGGAGCGGCAGGCCGAGGCGGAAGCCCAGCGCCTGCAGGCGGAGCGCGAGGCCGAGGAGGCCCGGCAGGCCGCGGAGCGTGCCGAGCGCCAGCGCATCGCCGAAGAGCTCGCCCGCCGTGAGGCCGCGCGGCTTGTCGCTGAGTCGCCCGCGGATGTCGCCGCTGCCGCCGGCGCCACCGGCCTGGTCTTCGACGCCGCTGCCGTGCCCGATGCGGGCGATCCGGCCGATCCGGACGAAGCCCTCGATACCACCGATATCGACACCGACCTGCTCGAGATCTTCCTCGAAGAGTCGAACGACCTGCTCGACCACAGCGACGGCCTGATGGCGCGTCTGCGCGACGAGCACGAGGACCGCGAACTCATCACCGGCCTGCAGCGCGACCTGCACACGCTGAAGGGTGGTGCCCGCATGGCCGGCGTTTGGGCCGTTGGCGAGCTTGGCCACGCGATGGAATCGCTGCTCGAGGCCGTCGCCGACGGAAAGCGCAGCCTCGACGCCAGCGGCATCATCGTGCTTGAGCGCTGCTTCGACCGCCTCCATGCGATGACTTCGCGCGTCACCGAGCGCAAGGCGATCGCCCAGCCGAACGGCCTCATCGCGCAGGTGAACGCGTTGGCGCTTGGCCAGCCGTTGCCCGGCGCCGTCGCCAGCGAGTCCGACGCCGGTGTCCCCGCCGCCGCCACCCCGGCCGTGGCCATCGAGCCGCGCAAGGCCAAACTCGCCGAGCTGTCCCGCCCGATCGACGAGGTCCTCGACGACGACGACGGCGGTGCGCTGCGTGCCGCGCAGGAGCAGGTACGCATCCGCGCCGACCTGCTCGACAAGCTCGTCAACTACGCCGGCGAGGTGGCCATCTACCGCGCCCGCCTCGAACAGCAGCTCGGCGCCTTCCGCGGCAACCTCAACGAACTCGAGCAGACGACCTCGCGTATCCGCGACCAGCTGCGCCGCCTCGAGATCGAAACGGAAGCCCAGATCGCCTCGCGCTACCAGCGCGAGGAGGAGACCAGTAAGCAGTTCGATCCGCTGGAGTTCGACCGCTTCTCGACGCAGCAGCAGCTCACCCGCTCGCTGGCCGAGTCGACGAACGACTTGGGCAACCTCTACGACTCGCTGGATGAACTGACCCGCGGCTACGAAGCCCTGCTGCTGCAGCAGTCGCGCGTGAGCTCGGACCTGCAGGAAGGCCTCATGCGCACGCGCATGCTGCCCTTCGAATCGCTGGTCCCGCGCCTGCGCCGCGTGCTGCGCCAGGCCTGCACCGACACCGGCAAGCAGGCCCAGCTCAAGGTCGACGGCGCCAGCGGCGAAATGGACCGCTCGGTGCTCGACCGCATGACGGCGCCCATCGAGCACATGCTGCGCAACGCCATCGCGCACGGCCTCGAAACGCCGGACGAGCGCCGGCAGGCGAAGAAGGATGCCGAGGGCACCGTCCGCATCGCGGTGGCGCGTGAAGGCTCCGAAGTCGTGTTGCGCCTCACCGATGACGGCAAGGGCCTCGACCGCGACCGCATCTTCGCCAAGGCCGTCGAGCGCGGCCTGACCACGGCCGACGCGCAGCTCAGCGACGAGCAGGTGTTCGGCTTCAGCCTCGAGTCGGGCTTCTCGACGGCCGAGACGGTGAGCAAGCTGGCCGGCCGCGGCGTCGGCATGGACGTCGTCTACAGCGAAATCCGCCAGCTGGGCGGCTCGCTGCAGATCCGCTCCACCCCCGGCAAGGGCAGCGAGTTCACGGTGCGCCTGCCGTTCACCCTCGCGGTCACGCAGGCGGTGTTCGTCAAGATCGGCGAGACCCGCTTCGCGGTGCCGATCGCCTCGGTGCAGGGTGTCGCGCGCATCGGGCGCAACGAACTGGCCGAGCAGGAAGCCACCGGCAGCCCGGTGTTCCGCTACGCCGGCGAGGACTACGGCATCTACGACCTCGGCCGCCTCGTCGGCCATGCGCCGGCCAATGCCGAAGGCAGCCTGCAGATGCCGCTGCTGCTGGCCCGCTCCGGCGACCTACGCGCCGCGATCTGCGTCGACCAGGTGCTGGGCAGTCGAGAGATCGTGGTGAAGCCGGTCGGCCCGCAGGTCAGCTCGGTCACCGGCATCTTCGGCGCCACCATCATGGGTGACGGCTCGGTCGTGGTGATCTTGGACGTTGCGCCCTTGGCGCGCCGCTTCAATGCCGCCGCGGCAGAAGCGGAAGCGGCGGATCGCCCGGCGGCCCCCGCGGCTGCGCCTTTGGCTGCCCGCAAGGTGCCCTTCGTGATGGTGGTCGACGACTCGATCACCATGCGCAAGGTCACCGGCCGCGTGCTGGAGCGCCACAACTTCGAAGTCGGCACGGCGAAGGACGGCATCGACGCCATCGAGAAGATGGCCGAGCGCGTGCCCGACCTGATGCTGCTCGACATCGAGATGCCGCGCATGGACGGCTACGAGCTCGCGCAGACGATGCGCGGCGATGCCCGCCTGCGCGACGTGCCGATCATCATGATCACCTCGCGCACCGGCGACAAACATCGCCAGCGCGCGTTCGAGATCGGCGTGAACCGCTACCTCGGCAAGCCCTACCAGGAGCCGGAGCTGATCCGCCACGTGTTCGAACTGCTGGCCGAGGTGGC